>JAZNNH010000015.1:0-15891 GCA_045580105.1 Eubacteriales bacterium
AGCGTTTCGAAGACGCGTTTATCAAAATCGTAAAGGAGGGAAAATGATGAGAATGCTCTCGTTTGCAAACCGAAATGCAAAAGAAATTTTGCGCGATCCTTTGACTCTTTTCTTCGGTCTCGGCTTCCCTCTCGTTTTGATTTTGCTCCTGTCCGCAATTCAGGCAAACATTCCCGTTCCCCTCTTTGAAATCGAGCATCTGACACCGGGAATCACGGTTTTCGGTCTGTCCTTTATGACCCTGTTTTCGGCAAGCACCATCGCCAAAGACAGAGCAAGCTCCTTCCTTGCGCGTCTATATGCCACGCCCTTGACCCCGACCGATTTCATTCTCGGATACACCTTGCCGGTGATTCCGATCGGCTTGTGTCAATGCATGATTTGCTATCTGGTCGCGATTGTGTTGGGGCTTGAAATTTCTCCCACCATCCTATCCGCAATTCTTCTCATCCTCCCCGTTTCTCTGCTTTACATTGCGCTGGGACTGCTTTGCGGAAGCGTTTTGAACGAAAAGCAGGTCGGCGGCATTTGCGGAGCGCTGCTGACGAACCTTTCTGCGTGGCTTTCGGACATTTGGTTTGACCTTGACCTTGTGGGCGGCACGTTTCAAAAAATTGCCCACGCCCTGCCCTTCGTTCACGCGGTGGAATTGGAACGCGCGGCGCTGGCAGGCGATTTTGCCGGAATCCTTCCCCATCTTTGGTGGGTGCTCGGATACAGCGCGGTTTTGCTGATTTTGGCGATCCTGCTGTTTTTAAAACAGATGAAAGAGTAATGAAAAAAGAGGAAACGAATTTCGTTTCCTCTTTTTGTTTCGTTTTAAGGGAGAATAAGTGTGTGAGCGCAGTGGTGGCAGACCGCGGCGTCGGGCGCATTTTCGCTTGCACAAAACACACAAGTTCCGGTCTTGTTTTTTCCGTCGGAGAGCACCAAATTCGTCTTGAATCCGGCAAAATGATACACCCGATCCCCTGCCCGATAGCGCTTCACAAAGTCTTCCGGTTTTCCGACCGTGACAAGATCGTGGTAGTGATATTCCCGTCCGATCCGCACGTTTTCCCCGCCCTCGCTTTTGCTGACAAAGGTTTTCACGGGAAGGGTCAGCGTTTTTCCGTTTTCTTTTTTCACCAGAAGAAAGACGGTGTTTTTCTCGCAAATACGGGTTTTACCGGAATCGGAATAGGATGCCGGTTTGGTGGTGACGCTGACTGCCAAAACCTCCCCCTTCCAATCCCGATCCAACAGAGCGGGAACAAGTTTTGACGCCACAATCGGGACGGCAAAAAAGACCAAGGAAAGCAGAACCGTATTTGCGCTCCCGATGCGGTTCGAGACGGCAGGATAGGAAAAGCCGAACAGCACGGCAACAGCAAGAGAGGACACAGTGCAAAACAGTATTTTTTTCCACAATTGTTTGTTTCGGTATTGTTTCAAATCAACGGGTAAATTCATACGATCCCCCTTCTGAGAAAAGGACGGCTTTTCTCTTTCAAGCCCATTATATCACATTCGCTTTCTCAGTCAAGAAAAAGCACGAGGAATCAGCAAAAAGAACCAAAATCAGTGTTGACGAATCGGAAGATTGTGGTTATAATGGTTTCATCTAAAAAAAGTAGCTTGATCGAAACAGAAAATGCTACGAAAAGGAGTAAGTTATGGCAAAGAGCATTCAAGACGTTCTGAAGCTAATCGAAGAAAACGGCATCGAAATGGTCGACTTCAAGATGGTGGACATCAACGGTCAATACCGTCACGTGACCATTCCGGCTCAGAATTTTTCCGAAGATACCATGAAAAGCGGCATCGGATTTGATGCCTCCAACTACGGATACGCTGTAGTGGAAAAGAGCGATATGGTGTTCATCCCCGATCCCGACACCGCTCTGATCGATCCGTTCTGTGACATCCCCACCCTGTCTATGACGGGTAATGCCATGATCATCGACACCCCCGAAAACCGTCCTTTGGCTCAATATCCGCGTAACATCGTTCTGGCAGCGGAGCAATACATGAAAGATACCGGCATTGCCGATACCATGATGATTTTGCCGGAATTTGAATTTTACCTGTTCGATCAGGTGGGCTGGGAAGTCGCTCCCAACAGCGTCGGTGTATCTTTGGATACCAAGCAGTCCTACTGGAACAGCGCCGTAGAAGGAAGAGGATGCATTGTTCCCAAGCAAAAGGCATATCACATTGCAAAACCCTTTGACCAGGGCTATGAATGCCGCAGTGAAATGTGCATGCACATGCTCAATGCCGGCATCGAAATCAACTATCACCACCCCGAAGTGGCAGCTTCCGGTCAGTTTGAAATCGAACCGCAGTTGGGTCAGATGTCCAAAATGGCAGACAACACGATGATGATCAAATACATCATCCACAACACCGCTATCAAATACGGACAGACCGCAACCTTTATGCCCAAGCCCATTTACGGTGAAGCCGGCAGCGGTATGCACGTACATATGCTTCTCTTGAAAGACGGTCAGCCCGTTTTCTCCGATGACAACGGCTATGCTCGCCTGAGCAAAGAAGCACACTACTTCATGGGCGGTCTGCTCAAGCACATCGCTTCCCTTTGTGCTCTGACCAACCCCAGCACCAACTCCTTCAAGCGCTTGGTGCCCGGTTTTGAAGCGCCCGTAACCGTGGGCTATGCTACCTCCAACAGAAGCGCGGTCATCCGCATTCCCGCCTATGCCAAATCTCCCGAAAAGAGAAGATTTGAACTGCGCAACCCCGACGCGACCTGTAACCCCTATTTCTGCTATGCCGCCATTCTGATGGCAGGTCTGGACGGAATCAAGAACAAGATCGATCCTCACGCAAACGGTTGGGGTCCTTACGATATGAACCTGTATCACCTCAGTGACGAAGAAAAGGCAAAGCTCCATCACCTTCCCACCAGTCTTGAGGAAGCACTGGATGCCTTGGAAGCCGATCACGATTATCTCACTGCAGGCGGTGTCTTCCCCGAAGAGCTCCTCAAGAACTTCATCGCAGGCAAGCGCGCCGAATGTCAGGAACTGGCAAAGATTCCCCATCCTGCAGAATTTGATAAGTACTACAATCTGTAAAGACGAAAAGCAGGTGCCCCCCGGCACCTGCTTTTTTCAAAATCAAGCAAGGAGTGTCCTATGATTTACCGCGATTTTCAAGATAAAAAACTTCCCCTTTTGGGATTCGGATGTATGCGCCTTCCCCTTGTCCCGGGCGGAAAAAGCAGTGATATTGACGAAAAGCAGGTCGAAGAAATGGTCAAATGCGCGATTGCTGCAGGTGTCAGTTATTTCGACACCGCCTATCCGTACCACGCCGGCGAATCGGAAAACGTGATGGGACGCGTTCTTTCCCGCTATCCCAGAGATTCGTTCTATCTTGCCGATAAATACCCCGGTCATCAAGTTGCCAGCCAATACAATCCTGCGCAGGTATTTGAAGATCAGCTGAAAAAATGCAAGGTCGAATATTTCGACTTTTATCTCTTGCACAACGTATTTGAAAACTCCATTCACACCTACAACGATCCCAAATGGGGCATTATGGACTATTTTATCCGTCAAAAGAAAGAGGGCCGCATCCGTCATCTCGGCTTTTCCACCCACGGAGGCCTTCCCATTATGACCGAATTTTTGGATCGTTACGGCAAGCACATGGAGTTTTGCCAAATCCAGTTGAATTACCTTGACTGGAGCTTGCAGGATGCCGCCGCCAAGGTAGCGCTTCTTCAAAAATACAACGTTCCCATTTGGGTCATGGAACCGCTTCGCGGCGGAAGAATCCTCAACCTTTCCGAGCAGAATATGGCGGAACTGAAATCCCTTCGTCCGGGTGTCAATCCCGTGGAATGGGCGTTCCGATTCTTGCAGGATATTCCCGGTGTTACGATGATCTTGAGCGGTATGTCAAATTTGGCACAGCTTCAGGAAAACATCGGCTATTTCAAAGAAGAATCCCCGCTTCGCACAGAGGAAAAGGAAGCCCTGTTCCGCGTGGCGCATCAGCTGAAAAACTCCGTTCCCTGCACGGGCTGCGGATACTGTATCAAGGATTGCCCCAAGGGACTGGATATTCCGCTTATGCTTTCCATCTACAACGAACTGCAAGTGTCAAAAAGCTGCAACGCTTCGATGCGACTGGAATTTTTGCCGGAAGAAAAGAAGCCGCACGCTTGCATTTCCTGCGGTCTTTGCGTCAAAAACTGCCCGCAGAAGATCAAAATTCCCGAAGTATTGGAAAAGCTATCCGACATTCTTGCCGATATGCCCTCGTGGAAAAAGATCAGTTTGGAACGCGAGCGAATCGCAAACGAAGCCCTGAAGCAAAAGAAATGATTTTACAGATACTCGGTAGCCATTTCGGCTACCGAGTTTTTCTTCCTCTTGTTTTTTTTAAGATATTATTATATAATAATATAGATTAACAATTGATTCTTGTACTCAAAGGAGAAGAACGGAGCAAAACATGGCAGGCGACACCACAAGACTCTTTTCCCTTTTGGATGAAAGCGGAAAAAAATACGACAAAGAAAAAATCGAAAAGGCGTTCCTATATGCGGAAAAAGCCCACGAAGGACAGTTCCGTAAGTCCGGAGAAGCGTATATCTATCACCCGCTTGCCGTAGCGGAGATCTGCGCAGAACTGAATCTGGATACGGAAGCCATTTGTGCTGCCCTTTTGCACGATATTGTCGAAGACGTCCCCGGCGCGAGCTTGGAGGGCATCGAATCGCTGTTTGGTGCGGACGTGAAGGTTTTGGTGGACGGACTGACGAAACTGGTTGCCATCCCCTTTGAAGACAAGGAAGAAGAACACATTGAAAACTTAAGAAAAATGTTCTTGGCGATGAGCCGCGACATTCGTGTGATTCTGATTAAGCTCTGCGATCGTCTTCACAATATGCGAACCCTGTCTTCCCACTTGGAAGCAAAGCAGCGTCTGATCGCACTGGAAACCATGCACGTTTACGCGCCTCTCGCGCACCGACTGGGTATCCAGCGCATCAAGCAGGAACTGGAAAGCTTGGCTTTGCAATATCTCGATCCCATTGGATACCAAGAGATCCACGATTGGATCGAAACCAAATACGGTGAAAACTTGGGCTTTATTGAGCGCGTTCAGCGCGAGATCGCGGATAAGCTGACCGGTCAGAACATGGACTATTCCATCAAGGGAAGAGTCAAGAGCATTTATTCCATTTATCGAAAAATGTACCGTTCCAGCAAGAGCTTTGATGAGATTTACGACTTTTACGCCGTACGCGTCATCGTAGATTCCGAAATCGCTTGCTATACGGTTTTGGGCTTAATCCACGAAATGTATCACTCCATGCCCGGTCGCTTCAAAGACTATATTTCCACCCCCAAGCCCAACAATTACCGATCCCTTCACACCACGGTCATCGGTCGGGACGGCATTCCCTTTGAAGTGCAGATCCGAACCTCGGAAATGCACCAGATCGCGGAATACGGTATCGCCGCGCACTGGAAATACAAGAGCGGAGTCAAAGGGGACGACGGCATCGGCAAGAAACTGGAATGGATCCATATGCTTCTGGAAAGCGATCAGAATTCCATGGACTCGGAGGAATATCTGACACCGCTCAAAATCGATATTTTCGAGGACGAAATTTTCGTCTTTACGCCTCGGGGTGACGTCATTACCCTGCCCACCGGTTCTTGCGGCATCGACTTTGCTTACGCCATTCATTCCGGTGTGGGCAACAAGATGGTGGGCATCAAAATCAACGGTTCCATTGCACCCATCACGACGGTTCTTCAAACCGGACAAATCGTAGAAGTTCTGACTTCTTCCGCTTCCAAAGGCCCGAACCGCGACTGGTTGAAGGTTGTCAAGAGCGGAGAAGCCAAAAACAAAATCCGCAGTTGGTACAAGAAAGAAAAACGCGAAGAAAACATTCAGCTTGCCCGCAGTGAAGTGGACAAGGAATTTGATAAGATTCGCAGGGGCTTAAGCGAAGAAGACAAGAATCGCATTATGCAAACCATTTCGCAAAAGCACGGAATGGAAAGCGCGGACGATCTTTACAATGCCATCGGATACGGCGGCATTGCCATCTCCAAGATTCACACAAAGATTCGCAACGAGATCGAACGCAGCTTTGCACAAACCGCGCCCGCTCCTTTGGAAATCACCCCGACCCAGACGGAGAAAAAGGACGCCCGACACGCCAAGGGCGGTGTCATCATCGAGGGTCTGGAAAACTGTCAGGTGAAATTTGCCAAATGCTGTTCCCCCTTGCCCGGAGACGAGATCATCGGCTTTATCACCCGCGGCTACGGGGTCTCGGTGCATAAATTCTCCTGCCCCCACGCGGAAAAAGGTCTCACCGGCACGCAAAAAGACCGCTGGGTCAACGCAAGCTGGGCGCAGAGCGCCACCGAATCCCAAACCAGCTTGTATAGCGCCACTTTGCAGCTTTTGGTGGCAGACAACATTGGTGTGATGGCATCCATCTCCACCGCCTTGGCGGAGATGCGAGTTCCCATTTCCGCGATCAGCACGCAAAGCGCGAAGAGCGGAACCACGCTCTTGACCTTGACCATCAGCATCAAAGGGCGCGATCACTTGAACACCATCGTAGAACGATTGAAAAAGAACAAAGACATTCTGCAATTCATAGGAGGACTCGACCGATGAGAGCGGTGCTTCAGATCACCGAAAAAGCGCGTTTGACGTGCGAAAATGAACTGATTTCAAACTGTGGTAAAGGTATGTGCATTCTCTTGGGGCTCGAAGAGGGCGACAAGCGCGAAATGGCGGATTCCTTCATTGATAAAATCCTCAAAATGCGCATTTTTGCCGATGAGAACGGAAAATTGAACCGCTCTTCCCTTGACGTCGGAGCCGATATTTTGGTGGTGTCCAACTTTACGCTGTGCGCCAATCTCTCCTCCCGCAGACCCGATTTTATGAGAGCGATGAAATTTGCTCCTGCAAAAGAACTCTACGACTATTTTTTGGAAACCATGCAAAGTCAGGCCGATGCCCTTCGCGGTGACGCACCCGATCCCGTTCGTGTTTACCCCGGTGTCTTCGGCGGTGATATGAAAGTGGAGATCGTCGGTGACGGTCCTGTTACCATTTGGATGGATTCGAAGGATCTTTGATGGAAATTCTGTGCGAAAACGAAGCAAGGCGCCTCTTTTTATACCACCTTGCGCAGTGCTATTTTCACGAAAAAGCAGAAGAGCTTACGATCATCCCCTCCTTTTCTCCGCAAAACGTGAAAGTTCATCTGAAACCGGGCGAAAAAATTTCTTGCGGAACAGCTCCGGTCGATCTTACTTTGCACCGTGAGCGGGAACGCGCCGAGAGAGCCGCGCTGGGCTTATCGTTTGCCCGCGCCGCTTTCGGTCTGACGCAATACCGCCCGCCCTACGGCACGCTCGTGGGCGTGCGGCCCGTAAAAGTTCCGCTTTTTTATTTGGAACACAACATGTCAGAGGACAACGTTTTATCTTTACTCCAAACCGAGTTTTGCGTTTGGGAGAAAAAAGCAAAGTTGCTGGTCGATCTTGCGAAAACCGAATTGGAATTTGCCACCTCTTTGACGCGGGACGACGCGATGCTCTACGTTTCCATTCCCTTTTGTCCGAGCCGCTGTACGTACTGCTCCTTCGTGTTCCCCGCGGTTCCGTCCCATTTGGGAATGATTCCCGAATATTTGGAACTGTTAAAAGAAGAATTGCGCCTGACCGCCGAGCTTGTGCGCGAAAAAGGAAAACGGATTCGCGCCGTCTACATCGGAGGGGGCACACCCGGTATTCTGAGCGCCGAAGAGCTAAAATCCCTGCTCTTACACATCAAAGCCGAATTTGATTTGAGCCACTGTCTTGAATTTTGCGTTGAAATCGGACGGCCGGATACCGTAACGGCAGAAAAGCTTGATGAACTACGCGATGCCGGCGTAAACCGAATCAGCATCAATCCGCAGACCACCTGCGATCAAACCTTGGAGAAAATCGGTCGCCGCCACAGCGCAAAGGACTTTTTTGACGCGATGGCGCTGGCAAAAGAATATCCCTTTTTCATCAACTGCGATCTGATTTCGGCTCTGCCCGGAGAAACGCCCGACGTATTTTTAAACTCGGTGAGCGAGGTGCTTTCTACCGAGCCGGATAACGTGACCATTCACGCGCTTTGCCAAAAAAAATCCGCCGAGGACCAAACGCTCCTGCACGCTTCCGAAGATTTTTCCGATGCGGTGGAAAAGGCACACGCGCTTTGTATAAACGCAGGGCTTACCCCATATTATTTATACAGACAAAAAAGAAGCAGCAGCGACTTGGAAAATTTGGGCTTTGCCAAAAAGGAAAGTTTCGGGTTCTACAATCTTGCGATGATGGAAGACCTTTGCGATATTTTCGCCTGCGGTGCGGGTGCCATCAGCAAATTGGTGCCGCAAAACAAAAACGGAAAAATCCGTCGTTTTGCCGGTTTCAAATACCCCTTTGAATACAAAAACAATCCGGAGAAAGTCCGAGAAAAGATCGATCAGTTGCGCCACGAAATTCAATAAGGAGAGAAGATGAACACCATCATTTTTCCCCGATCGGGCACTTGGGACAAACAAGCGCTCGTCCACCAATACGAATCCGCCTATCAAAATAAGATTGCACAAGCCGCGCGCCTTGCGCTGGAGAAGCACGTGCGCTTTGTCTTTTTGGCAGGTCCCAGCTGCAGTGGAAAAACCACCACGAGCTTGGAACTGATCCGAGCGCTGGAGGGGGCGGGAAAACGAGTGCTTTCGTTTTCAACCGACGACTTCTTTTTCAACAGAGAACTCGCAAAACGCAACGAGGACGGAACGCCCGATTTTGATACCTTCGAGCATACGGATTCAAAGCTGATCATTTCCACTCTCCATCTTTTAAGCGAAGGAAAAACCACGAATTTACCCGTCTATGACTTTACCATCGGAAAACGATCCGAACAAACGATTCTCGTTGATCCCAAGGATTACGATATTTTCATTTTGGAAGGCATTCACGCTTTAAACGACGTCATTCTCGATGCGATGCCCGAAAAGGTGCCGTATTTGTGCTTTTATTTAGACGTGTCCTCCGGCGTGAAATTGGCGGGAGAGAGCACTTTTCTCACCGCGGATGAAGTGCGGTTTTGCCGCCGATTGATTCGCGATTTCAAGCACCGAGGTGCCAACGCCGACCGAAGCTTTTCGCTGTGGAAACACGTACTTCGGAACGAAAAAATCATTTTGCACCCCTTTCGAAAAAACGCTTTGTTTACCATTACCACCGATTTTTGCTACGAAATTGCGGTGGAAAAGGAAGAAGTTTGCGCGCTTTTGGACAAGGTCGATCCAAACGGCCCTTTTTTGAAAAAGGCAAAAGAATTGCAAAAAAAACTGGCTCCGTTCCCTTCTTGGGAAAGGGCTTTGGTTCCAAAAAATTCTGTTTTACGGGAGTTTATTGATTAAATGGCAAAGAAAAAACAAGGTTTTGTGTACGGCGCTCTGATTTTGATGCTGTCGAACATCATCGTGAAAATCGTAGGCGCACTGTTTAAAATTCCGCTGGCAAATGCCATCGGAGATACCGCAATGGGGTATTTCAGTTCCGCTTATTCCATTTATTCGATGTGCTTTCTCATTTCCACCGCGGGACTTCCCGTTGCCATTTCCCGTATGATCGCCGCTTCCCGTGCCAGAGGCCGCGGGCAAGAGGTGGATGCCATTTACCGCATCAGTCTTTTGATTTTCGTGGTCATCGGATTCGTGGGCTCCGCGGCTCTCTTTTTCGGCTCCGACGCCATTGCCGCGGCGCAGGGAGAAGAGGCACTGCATCTTTGCATCAAAACCATTTCCCCTATTATGTTCTTCATTTGCTTGGTTTCCTCCATCCGAGGATATTTTCAGGGCTGTCAAAACATGGTTCCCACCGCCATCTCTCAAGTCATTGAGGTGATGGGAAATCTGTGTCTGGGCTTGACGGCAGGCGTTCTGGCAAACAAAAACGGCTACCCGCCGGCAACGGTTGCTTCCTTTGCCTTGGGCGGTGTCACGCTGGGCGTGGTTGCTTCCGCGGTTTATATGGCGTTTGCCAAATGGGTCGGTGACCGCGACCGCGAAGTAGGAATGGACAGTAGCTGTAAAAGCAAAAAAGAATTGGCAAAGGAACTGGTTCTCATTGCCATTCCTATCACCATTTCTTCCAGCGTTCTTTCTTTGACCAGTGTCATTGACTCCGTTTTGGCGGTGCGCCGACTTGGCGATGCTTGTGTCGGAGTTTCCTATTTTGCCGCCGATCCGAAAAATCCCGTTGCCGTGACGCTTTACGGCGCCTACATGGCAAAAGCGGTGACGCTCTTTAATTTGCCCCCCACCATCATTTATCCCTTTGCCATCAGCATCATTCCCGCCATCAGCTCTGCGGACGCCACAAGCGACCGAGGCGAGCTGAAAAAGACGATGGATTTTACGTTCCGCATTGTTTGCGTGATCTGTCTTCCTTGCGCCGTGGGACTCGGCGTCATGGCAAAACCCATTATCGATCTGCTCTTTTCCTCGAACGATCCCATTTATTTAAATGGGGTTGGAGAAGCGTTCTATTCCAACAGCGTGGTTGCCCCGATGCTGACCGTCCTTTCTGCCGCGATTCTCTTTTCCGGTTTGATCAGCGTGAGCGGTGCGATGCTTCAGGCATCGGGCTATGCTCACTTGAGCATCATTTCCACCTGCTGCGGTGTGGGTGTGAAAGCACTTGCCGCTTGGGTTCTGATCGGCATTCCCGCCATCGGACATTTCGGCATTCCCATTTCCACACTCTGCTGTTATCTGATTATGTTCTGCTTCAATTTGTATTTTTTGGCAAAGCACGTGGACTACCGACTTCCCTTCCGAACCATTCTTCTCCGTCCTTTGATCAGCGCCGCCTTCTGCGGTGTTGCCGCCATCGCTTCTTACCTTTGTCTGAAGCCCCATCTTCCCTCTGCTTTGGCAACGCTTGCAAGCATTCTGGTCGCGGCAATCGTTTACCTTGTCACGCTTTTCCGCATTCGCGGCTTTGAAAAAGAAGACGTTTTGATGCTTCCCAAGGGAGAGTTTATTTTCAAACTCTTGTGCAAACTCCGTTTGATTCGAGGATGATATGAAAAAGAACGACCTTGGCAAAGCGCTTTCGTGGATTCTCGTCCTTCTTTGCCTTTTGGCGGTATTCGGATACGAGCACCACGTCAATCAAACCCTTTCCGAACCGCAAACACCGGAAACGCTCGCATCGACCCCCTCTTTGGAATCGGAAACTTCGGAACCGCTCCTCTTTCCTTCTACCACGCAAGACCGTGAAAACAAGGAGCAAAGCCCGAATCCCAACCAAGGCAATTCCACTTCCGATCCAATCGAACCGTCTTCGATTCCTCCCTACCGCAATTCCCCCTTTGTCATCCTAAACGACAACAAGCCCGCGTTCACCGCTTCGGAAATCACCTCCACGGCGTTTGAATCCTATTCCGATCTTGATTTTTTAGGACGGTGCGGTGCCGCTTTCGCCTGTTGCGGAAAAGAGCTTATGCCCGAAAAAGGGGAAAAGCGGGAAAGCATCAGCAGCATTTACCCGAGCGGATGGGTGCAGGCAAAATACGATGCGATCAACGGCGGCTATTTATACAATCGTTGCCATTTGATCGGCTGGCAACTTTCCGCGGAAAACGCAAACCGCAAGAACCTGATTACGGGAACCAAATATATGAATACCCACGGGATGCTTCCGTTTGAGAATATGATTGCCGACTACATCAAGGAAACCGGCAATCACGTGATGTACCGTGTCACTCCCGTGTACAAAAACCAATACGATTTGGTTGCAAGCGGAGTTCGCTTGGAAGCATACTCCGTGGAGGATGAGGGCGAAGGCATCTGCTTTCACGTATATTGCTATAACGTGCAACCGAATATTACCATCGATTATGCAACGGGAAACAGCCACCAAAAATAACAATCCATACAAAAACGGCGTTGGAGTCAATCCAACGCCGTTTGTTTATTTTGTTTTTTGATCTGCCAAATCGCAAAGCAAAAGATGCGCTAATTTTAAATTGGGTTCGATCGTGGAGATTTCCAAATACTCGCGATCGCTGTGGTCGTGGTCACCGGTGGGTGCCAAGCCGTCCAAGCAAATCGGCCCGTGGGCACAAATATGATTGGCATCGGAAAGCCCGCCGCGGGGCTTAACAAAGAAATCCAATCCGTTTTCCTTGGCAAGACGGGTCACGTGATCAATATAGCCGTGCGTTTCTTTTTTGGGCTTCATCGGCGCAACGCTTCGTTTGTCTTTCACTTCCACTCTCACGCCGGCCTTTTTAGCGTGGGCTTTGAGTTCCTCCAGCGTCGCTTCGATCTTTTGCATCTCTTCCGGCTCATAGAAACGGGATTCGAAGATCATTTTGGCATAGTCGGGCACCACGTTATATTTCACGCCGCCCTCAACCACACCGATGTTAACGGAAGTTTCCCGCTCGCGGTTATGAAGGGTATTCAGTTTGCTGCCCCAAACGATCAGCTCGTTGATGGCAGAAACCATACCGCCGTTGAAAATATATCCTGCGTGACCGGCCTGCCCGTGAAACTCCACGGTGGCGGAAACAGACCCCTTGCGCTGGATGGTGTGAGAGCCGTCGGTGGTGGCGGCTTCAAAGACGAAGGCGTAGTCGCAAATCTTGGCGTATTCGTCAATCAAGGTCGCGGAATAGCGACTGTTGATCTCCTCATCCGGATTGAAAATGACCAAGATGTTGAGTTTTTCCAGCACGTCTTTCGGAAGCTGCTCCAGCACGTGAACGATTGCCAAGTCGCCTTGCTTCATATCAATAACACCCAAGCCCCAGGCGCGTTTTTCATCGCGACGGAACGGGCGTTTTGCCGTTTCACCCGTGGGGAAAACGGTATCCACGTGACCGACCAGCATCACGTCAAAGTGCCCCGCCTCTCGGTTTTTCACGACCGTGCATTTGCCGGTTTTGCTTCCCACGTCAACCTGCTGGGCAATCCATCCCATTGCAACCAGACGGTCAGCAAGCCATTTGCCGACCGCGGTGATCCCGTCGGGATTGCCTTGTCCGCTGTCCATATTGACAAGGAGCTCCAATTCCTGCAAAAACCGTTCTACGTCAACTTTCATCATGGCTGATTCCTCCTCGTTTTCCGACCGACAGAACGCCCTTTTAGGCATCTTTCTGCGGCACGAAAACGCATTGTTATGCAAAATTTGTTTTTTTCAAAAGTTTTTTGAACAAAAGCGACATGGGTAGCACCAAGGTGCAAAAGACCAAGTTTCCGATGGCGTGAAGAATATCAAAAGAAAATCCGGCAGCAATCCAAGCAAGGGTTTGTTGAAAATTCAAGCCAAAGAGAAGCGACTGTACCGGAGCGTACAAAATGCCGAAGGCCAGCCCGTGCAAAACGCCGATGGCAGGGTAAAGGAACGCGGCGACCCGATTGGGAATCTTCTTTGGCACAAGCATGCCGACACCCCATAAAATGAGCCAAACATACAGATACGGAATCCAAGAAAGGGAAAAACCCCAGCGCAATCCGATCAAAAATATGTAGATGTAAAGAGGTACCAAGCCCTTGGTTCGGAACACCACGGCAAAAAGGAGCGTAAACATTCCCGTCAAGTGAATGTTCGGAAACGCTTCCATCACGACTTGGGTGCAGAACATCAGGGCTCCCAGCATGGAAAACAGGACCAATTCAAATATTTTTTGCGACTGTTTCGACATTTTTACTTGGTGCGGGTCAATTCAAAGCGATCGCCGTCCGCAATTTCCACTTCCGATGCACCGCTCATCAGCGTTTCACCGTCTTTGGACAAGCTCCAGTACGTAGCATCTTCGTCATAATCGGCCAAAATGCCGTTGACGCGTTTGATGTAAAGACCGTAAGGTCCGTCTTCGCCCTCAACCAGCTGATGTTCAAACAGGGCGTCTGCCAAAGTTGTGTAATTGGTGGAAAGAGTGAAGACCACGCTCTTATCTTCTGCTTTCACTTCCACTTTGATGGTCTTATCGCCTGTTCCAAAGGAGATGTCATTGTGATACATCGCCGTCTGCCAAAGCGGAGAAAGCGTTTCCACGGTGACGTCGTCATATTTTTCTTTGGCGCAGGAAGCCAAGCTTACCAGCATTAAAAGAGCCAGAACCAAGGACAGGAGTGTTACGATTTTGTTTTTCATTTTTTTGTTTCCTTTCGTTTTGAAATGACAAAAGGATAAAATAAAAGCACCCTTCCCTGGGTGCAAAAAGATCAGGATGCCCTGCCGCATCTACCTTCTTCTCTCCCATTTGCCCAAGAGAACTTTTATCGGTCCGCAATTCGATGAGCATTCCGACTTTGAGTTATCCTCTTACGGCAATGGCGGTTGCTACGGATTTTCACCGTGATTCCCTCATCCCCGAGCAATTTCTTGCCCGGCTACAAATTTCTTTGATGAACTGCAGTTTATTCTTTTGTTTGGGTTTTCTCCCGCACAAAGAGTAACACAAAGATGGAGGTCTGTCAACAGAAAAGCAAAAAAAAGAAAGAAAATAAAGAATGATCCCCGAACCACAATACTTTTTTCTCACGTGGCTCGGGGATCATTGATTTTGGTCACTGTTCATGGGACCATACCTCCGATTATTTTGTTGAAGTCACAAGATGAAGATCTGTCTTTCTCCTTACTTTCATTTTGCACAATGGCCGTGCCGCATAGCGGTAATTTGTGGTAAAAGAACGGATCTTTTTTGTTTTCCGATCACTCGGGATCAATCAAACCTTTCCTTTGGACCGTACCTCCTAAAATTATTTCATTCCTCCGAAACACTCGGGTCAAGTCGATTTGTATTTGGGACCGTACCTCCTGATTAGAATGGAACCAATTCGATTACTCCTGCGTCGGGTCACTGGATTTGGATCTTGGGAGTGTACCTCCTTTTCTCAGATTCATTTCAGGGCTCGTGCCCTTTTCTTTCTTGATTTCTTCCTTGCACCTATATCTTAGCATATGTTATCTTTTTTGTAAATTCACATTTTGAACAAAAATTTTGTTAATTTTTCGTGATTTTAACACTTGATTTGTTCGCTTTCTTTTGGTATAATGATGTTGTTAGGCGCAAGGATTGCGCCTTTTTTGAATGAAAAAAGAAGCCGACAAAAGTCGGCTTCTTTTTATTTTGAGATCGTTAAAAAAAGGACGTGCCCGGAAACGAGGGGGCGATCTTCAAATAAGCCGCGCAGGTGGCGGCAAGATCGGAAAAGGTCGTTCGGGTTCCCAAGTTCTTCGGCAAAACCGTTTGACCGAACATCAAAACGGGCACGTATTCCCGAGAGTGATCGGTGGAGGGGGTGGCGGGATCGCAGCCGTGGTCTGCCGTAACGAAGAGCAGGTCCTCTTCTTGCAGTTCGGAAAGGAGCTTGGGCAAAAAATTGTCGAATTCGCTGATCGCTTCGGCATAACCGTCCACGTCGTTGCGATGACCGTAAAGAGAGTCAAAATCCACCAAATTGGCAAAGCAGATGCCCTCAAAAGCTTGCTGTGCGACACACAAAAGCGCCTGCATGCCCTCTTGGTTTGAGCCGGTGGCAATCGTTTGCGTGATTCCGCGATCATTGAAAATATCTTTGATCTTTCCGATGGAGATCACGTCGTATCCCGCATCGTGCGCGGCGTCAAGGAGGGTTTTGCCGGGGGGATCGAGCGAAAAATCGCGGCGCTTTTCCGTGCGCACAAAGCCGTCTTTTCCCGTGACGAACGGACGGGCGATCACTCTTCCCACAGCGTTTTCACCTTTCAGGATGCTGCGCGCGATACGGCAATATTCGTAGAGGGTATCCGGCGGCACGGTCTGCTCGTGAGCTGCAATCTGAAA
>JAZNNH010000016.1:0-26347 GCA_045580105.1 Eubacteriales bacterium
ATGAATTACATCAAATGCGACGTATCGACCATCTGCATCGGAATGGCCGCCAGCATGGGAGCGTTTCTCTTGGCAGCCGGCGCAAAAGGAAAGCGCATCGCCCTGCCCCACAGTGAAATTATGATCCATCAGCCCTTGGGCGGTATGCAAGGTCAGGCAAGCGATATTAAAATCCACTCCGACCACATCCTGCGCACCCGCGACACCTTGAATAAGATTCTCGCCGAGCGCACCGGAAAGAGTCTGGACGTCATCGAAAAGGATACGGACAGAGATAATTTCCTTTCCGCACAAGAAGCATTGGAATACGGACTGATTGATAAAGTAATTGAAAAAAGAGCTTAACACCTCTTCCGGGCAAGACGCATCTTGCCCGGACTTTTTTCAGAATTTAACACCAAGGAGTATGTATGGCAAATCAAAAGAATTCCCCCTCCTGTTCTTTTTGCTCCAGAACCCAAGAACAGGTCCAGTTTCTCATTCCCGGCCCGCGAGGCGTGTTCATTTGCGATCACTGTGTCGCTCTTTGCCATGAACTGGTGGAAGAACAAACACAGAGCGAAAAGAAAAAGAAAAGCGAGAGCGAATTCAAGCTCGAACACCTTCCCCGCCCCACTCAGATCAAGCAAAAGCTGGATGAATACGTCGTCGGACAAGACAACGCCAAAATGGCGCTGTCGGTTGCCGTATACAACCACTACAAACGGCTGATGCAAAAAGAAGATGACGGAGTGGAAATTCAAAAGAGCAACGTCCTTTTGATCGGCGACACCGGATGCGGAAAAACCTATCTTGCCCAAACCCTTGCCAAGACCTTGGAGGTTCCCTTTGCCATCGCCGACGCCACCACACTCACAGAAGCCGGCTACGTCGGTGAAGACGTCGAAAACATTCTGCTTCGACTCATTCAAGCGGCAGATTTCGACATTGAAAAGGCACAAAAAGGCATTATTTATATTGACGAGATCGACAAGGTTGCCCGTCGCAGCGAGAACCGTTCCATTACTCGCGACGTTTCCGGCGAGGGCGTACAACAAGCCCTTTTGAAGATTTTAGAAGGTACCGTTGCAAGCGTTCCTCCTCAGGGTGGCAGAAAGCATCCGAATCAGGAATGCATCCGCATCGATACCAAAAACATCCTCTTTATCTGCGGTGGTGCCTTTGACGGAATGGATCAGATCATTCGCCGTCGGATGGGACAACAGACCATTGGCTTTACCGATGCAAAGGGCGAGAAAAAGGAAAACGAGAAAAAAGAAGCCATCCAAGACATCATTCCTCACGACTTGGTAAAATTCGGCATCATTCCTGAACTGGTGGGACGAATTCCCATTGTTGTTCCGCTGGATTCTTTGGACGAAGACAGCTTGATCCGTATTTTAACCGAGCCCAAAAATGCCTTGGTTCGACAGTATCAAAAGCTCTTCCTCTTGGACGAAATCGAATTAGAATTTGCTCCGGACGCCTATCGGCAGATTGCCCAAATGGCAAAAGAGCAGAACACCGGCGCCAGAGGACTTCGCGCGATCATGGAAGGATTCCTGCAAAAAATTATGTATGAAATGCCGGATCGCAGAGACGTGGAAAAAGTGATCATCACCAAAGATGTGGTCACCAAAAATGCGTCGCCCAAGCTTGTATTGAGAAAACAAAAAAGCGAAAAGAAAGCGGTTTGATCCCGCCTTTCATCGAAACAAAAAAGCCCGACTTCATTTCAAGTCGGGCTTTTTTGTTTCCTTTTTTCGCTTACGCGGGCGGGAGTATGGTAACGTTCAGATTCTGCTCCACGTCGCTTCCCATAATCATAATAGAGAAGGTACCGGGGGTTGCATCGGCAGAGACCGGAATGGTTGCTACCCAATTTTTCTCTTGCTTTTCGACGGTAACGTGATCGGCAGAAAAGCTGGGGATGACTGCCATCTGCTGGCTGGAGGAGTGAGAAACCGTCAAGGTAATCACTTCGCCGGGGCGCGCTTGGGCGCGATCGAGTTGACAGATGGTGGGAATATCGTAATATACGTCAAAGGTGTAAAACACAGAGCCGTGATAGGATCTGTCTTCCTTTTCATACCAATCGCAGGTGACCGTCATGGTAAGAGGGGTATCCTCCTCCAAATCAATTACGGGCATTTCGTGGTACATTCCGGAATAGATCAACTGCTCCGAATCCTTGACCGAAAGCAGAACGTTGCAATAATCGGGCTCAATGGAAAAGACAAAATTGAGTTTTTCTCCCTGCGGCAAAATGGCAAGGGAATCTTTCTTTTCGTCAATGCTCTGATTCTCTTTTTTTCCGTCGGCACGGACAAAATGCCACTGCCCCTCCCAAGCATTGGGCTGATATTCTTTTCCGCCCTCCTGCAAGGTCAGCAAAGGATACTCGGCAAAAGAGAGTGCATAGTCTTCCAAAAGCTTATGCGTCTGCAATTTTTCCGCCACGTCGTGAGGAAACAAAAAGAGGTTTCCGTCCGGATCGGTATACACACAGTTGTTTTGCGAATCGCTCAGATAAAATTGATACACAATGCTTTGATTGTATTTGTGAAAGGTGACCGTCAAATTGCGATATTGACTCAAATCATCTGCAGACTCGCCGATGGCAGAACCGCCGGTTGCCGCCGAAATGAAGAACTCGATTTCCTTTTCGTCGACAATCTCCTCCTCTCGCTCACCGTAGGTCAAGAGAATGGAATTAACGCTTCCGCGGCGAAGATCCGAGTTCATATTTTCCCGCAAAAAAAGCATCGCCAGCAAAACGGGAATCACCAAGGCAAGGGCAACCAAAACAAAAACAATCAATTTGGATTTTTTTGCTTTCATACTGAAAATCCTTTCTTTTTACAACGCCATTACTCCAAAGGAGAAATGACCCTGCCTACCAATTTGATCCCATCGCTTTCCAACACGTGAATGGGAGCATATTCGGGGTTGAGCGATACCAGATACGTTTCGTTATCCTTTACGGTATATTTTTTGCAAAGACTCTCCCCGTTGAGAAGAAAGATCCCGATTTCACCGGGACGAATCTCTTCCGTTTGTTCGACGTATACCACATCGCCGTCACAAAGCAAGGGCTCCATACTGTTTCCCGAAATACGAATACCGAAATCGGCTCTCTTGGGAATTTGCCCTTCCGAGCACAGTTCTTCCTGCGCCTCTTCCGTCAAAACAGGCAACGGTTCGCCGGCGGCGGCAGGCGCTTCGTAGATCGGAAAGGTGCGGACGGGCTTTTGTTTTGCTTCTCGGCTGTAATCCGCCTCCTGCTCCAAAAGAGAAAGCACGGTGTTTTTGCCTCTGGAATCCAGAAGGGAATACAGCTCCAGAATTCTTTTTTCCTCGGAAGAAACTCCTGTTTGTGTCTGATCGCCGTCCTCATCAAATACCAGAGATTCTACGGAGGTACCCAAGGCGCGCGCCATACGGAAAATCGTGGCAAGGCGTGCCGTATCCGTTTCCCGTTTGAGCATACTGTCAAGGGTGGTATACGGAATTTGACTTTCTTTGGCAAGAGCGGCTTTGCTCATACCGTTTTCTTTCAAAAGTCGGTTCACTTTCTGACTGAAGGACATCGTTTCCCCTCTCTTTCCTTCGACCGTTTTTATTATTATAGCATAATTCGTAAATAAAGCAAACAATTTTACGTTTTTTCATAAAAAAGGAAACAAAAACCCGAACTTTTTACGTTTCAGTGCTGATCGTACCGCGAAATTTATTTTGTTTCTTCGGTATGGTTTTCGAATTCTTCTTTGACAAGATACATGGGTCTGTTTTTGATTTCTTCATACATTTTCGCCAGATACTGTCCCAAGATTCCGATGCAAAGAAGCTGAACTCCGGAAAGAAGAAGGATTAAGGATGCCAAGGTGGGAAAACCCGCAACCGGATCGCCGAAAAGGATGGTCTTGATGACGACAAAGAGCATCATCAAAATCGAAATCAAAAAGAAGGTCATTCCCATCACGGACGCCAAAATCAAGGGCTTATCCGAAAAGGCAACAATGCCGTTCATCGCATAGGAAGCAAGACGCCAAAAGCTCCATTTGGTGTTTCCGGCATTCCGTTTTTCCACGTCGTACGGCATATAATAAGTTTTGAATCCGACCCAAGAAAAAATACCTTTGGAAAAACGGCATTTTTCGGGCATGGCTAAAATGGCATCTACCATTTTGCGGCTCAACACGCGAAAATCGCTGGCAGAACGGTAAAACTTGACGTTTGTGATGTGATTGATTAAGCGATAAAAGAGGTTTTTGAACCATCCGAGCACCTTTCCCTCGTGGCGCACGGCTTGGTACGCGGCAACACAGTCGTACTCCGGATTCTGACCCAGAATCTCGAGCATATCCCCGATATATTTCGGATTTTGCTGCAAATCCGCATCGATGATGGCAACCCAATCCCCTTTGGCGTGTTGCAAGCCCGCCAAAATGCCGGCTTCTTTGCCGAAATTGCGGGAAAAGCTCACCACTCTGATTTTTTCGGGAACTGAATCACAAAGCTGTTTCAATTGTGCAAGCGTTTGATCCTCACTTCCGTCATCCACAAAAATAAATTCGGCGTGTGCCAAGACACCGCCCAGCTCTTGCTTTGTTTTTTCATAAAACGCGCGAATATTCTCTGCTTCGTTATAGCAGGGCACCACAATGGATAATAACATACCAACTCTTCCTTATCCGTTTTTATATTTTCTGTTGACACACCATCTCACCAAGCCAAGTTTCTGCTCCTTTGCAATCGGGCAAAACGAGGCGAACGGCGGCGGGAACAACTTCGATTTCGGGATTGGTTTGACAAAACGCTTCGCCGTCTGCCTGCAGGTCAACGGGCTTGTCAGCGAGAATCTGAATTTTTTTACACTTTGTATAGTATACCTTGGGCATGGTTTTCAAATGCTCGCCTTTTTGATAATCGCCCACGTATTTTAAAAATTCCAGACGGGAGATGGTGGGAACCGTGCAAAAATCCATCCATCCGTCCTGAATGCTTGCCAGCGGCGTTGCCTTGAAGCCACCGCCGTACCACTTTCCGTTCCCGAAGACCGCTAACGTGACGTCTCCCTGCCCGATGACAAGTTCCTTTCCGTCCACAACGAAACGAACGGGATTTTTCATCGACGTAAAAAAGGAATAGCCAAGTGCCAATTTATAGGCGGCGGAACCGGAGATGAGCGGCAATTTTTTCACTTTGCTTTGTCGTTTTGCCGTGATGGCATCCAGTCCGAGCGAAATGTTATTCAAGCTGTAAACGTCCCCGCAACGCAGCACGTCGCAAACAATTTCCTGTCCGCGCAATGCCGCGGGAAGATCCAAGAACGCCTCTTTGGAAACGGTGTCGAAATAGCGGATGAAATCATTCCCGCTTCCGATCGGAATCGGGCAGACCGCCACCTCACTTTCGCCCACCACGCCGTTGATGACCTCGTGCAAAGTCCCGTCACCGCCGCAGGCGTAAATTCTGGTGTAGCCCGGATTATCCATACAGGCCTTTTTTGCCAGACGCGTAGCATCCCCTTTTTCTTGGGTCAACACGATATCAAAGCATTCATCCTTACAGTCAGGATTCTCCGAGCAAGCGCGGCGAATGTTTTCGATCATCGCTTGTGCGCAGGAACGAACACCGGCTTTGGGGTTGACAAGGAACAAATGTCGAACCATAACTACCTCTACTTGATTCTTTTTACGCTGAAATTGGGTTCTCTCTTTTGTTGACGTGCAAAAAGAATGGCTTCTATTTCTGCGCGACTTTCCGTGGTAAACAGATAGTGCTGCGAAAACAGCCCCCGCTCTTTGAGTTCTTTTTCCCGATCGAGCATATAGATCGGAACGGAATTGAGCACAAGATCGCGCTCCCCTTCTCTCACGACCGGAAAGACCACGCCGCGGCGGTCGCGAAGGGTGCGTACGCCCACCGGCTTTTCCAAAAGCATAAGGGGAAGCTTCCCGTATACAATCACGCTCTTTTTTCCTCTCAGATCGCGAAGCTGGGCAAGGTTTAACTCGGGGCTTACGATCAGATCCGCAAGTTCGGGATACATGGAAAGGGAAAAACTGTTGGTCAGATTCAAACGAAAATCACCGTGCAGGGTCACGGGAAGAGAGCGCACCGGTTCAAAATGCCCGACGTTACCGATCAAAACGTGCTTGGCGCCTTGTTCTACCGCTTGTTCCAAGCGGGCGCGAACTGAAGCTTTTTCGGAGTCCAAGATAACCGAAGGCAAGACGACGCCGTTTGCTTTTTTGCCGTCAAAGGAAAAAAGCGGAAGATAAATTTGGTGAAAAAAATCCGTATCGGGAATCTGCGAGGCGGACAAAAAACGGGCGGAACGGGCAAAGGGTACTTTTCCTTTGCCCGGAAGAGAAATCTCGGGCGCCGAAACGGCTTTCCTTTCGATTTGGATGGCAGGCGCGCGCCGTCCGACATCGGAAAACGAAACTTGCGTTTGCTGCGTTGCCGTTTTATCCTTTTGCGTTCTCACGCCGAGCATTGAAGGCGTGCGGCGGCCTGTAAAATAGCCGTCGGTAAAGCCGCTTCGCGAAAAAATGCCGGCAAGCTGCTGCATTTCTTTCGGGGTGGCATCTCTTTCTTCATCCAAGAGCTTGCGCCAAATGCGAGAAACGGTCGAAACGTATTCCGGACTTTTCATTCTGCCCTCGATTTTCAGGGAAGAAACACCCAAATCCAAAATTTCTTTCACGTGACCGGCAAGACACAGATCTTTCAAGCTCAGCGGATACGTTCCGTTATAAGGCAGGCGGCAGGGCTGAGCACACTCTCCGCGATTGCCGCTGCGATCCCCGATCATACTGCTCATCAGACACTGGCCGGAATGGCTGGCGCAAATGGCACCGTGGATAAACATTTCAATTTCCAAGCAAGAGGAGCGGCAAAGCGTTCGAATGTTTTCCCGATCCAATTCTCGGGCACAAACCATACGGGAAAAACCGAATTTTTCCAGCGCCGCAGCCGCATCCGAATTATGTCCCGAAAGCTGGGTGCTGGCATGCAGCTCCAAATCGGGAAACGCTTCCTTGACAAGATGCGCCAAACCCAGATCGGCAACGATGAGAGCATCCGCGCCGGCACGGTACAAAAACGAAACCAAATCCAAGGCCTCGGAAAGCTTGCGGTCGGTTAAAAGGGTGTTGAGGGTGATATAGGTACGAACCCCCTTCTCGTGACAAAAGGAAATCGCCTTCTCAAGACCGAGACGGTCAAAATTCTTGGCATTCATACGAGCGTTGAATTCGCGCGCACCGAAATACACCGCATCCGCACCGCCGCGGATCGCCGCTGACAGGGTATCCTGTCCGCCGACAGGACAAAGCAACTCCGGCTTTCGTTTCACGGCATTTTCCTCCCACACTCGTTTTCTTCATCATAACACAAATTCGTAAAAAAGGAAAGATGAATTTCAAAATATCGGAAATTTCGCCCTCGCCCTCGCATCAATAAGGGCAAACATCTTCGTTTTTTCTTCCTTCTCACAGGCAAAATCAGTTGACGAAAAATGGCTCTTCGTGGTATAATGATATGATTAAAATTAAAAGGGATTTTATGTCCATGGAACAGAAAAAAATCTACGTTAACACCTTTGGTTGCCAACAAAACGAGGCGGACAGCGAAACGCTTTTGGGCATTGCCCAAAGCTGTGGCTACACGCCGACGGACTGCTTGGAAGAAGCGGATCTTGTTTTGTTTAACACCTGTGCGGTGCGAGAGCACGCGGAGCTCAAGGCCCTCTCCACCACCGGACAGTTGAAGCACTTAAAGGAAAAGAAAAAGAGCTTGAAGATCGGGCTGTGCGGTTGCATGGTCCAGCAGGATCACCGAAAAGAAGATATCAAAAACAAATACCCCTACGTGGACTTTGTTTTCGGCACGAATCAAATCAGCCGATTTGCTTCGATCTTAAAAGAAGTAGAACAGGCAAAGAAGCGTCTGTTTTTCGTGGAATCCTACGATCAGAATCCCGGCACGATTTGCGAAGGCCTGCCGGTGACAAGAAAACATTCTTATCGCGCCTACGTTTCCATTATGTACGGATGCAACAATTTCTGCACCTATTGCGTGGTTCCCTACGTGCGCGGAAGAGAGCGAAGCCGCAAGAGCGAATGCATCATCAACGAAGTCAAATCTTTAGTGGAAAACGGCTGCAAGGAAATCACCCTTTTGGGACAAAACGTCAATTCTTACGGAAAGGATCTCGAATCACCGATCACCTTTGCAGCACTTCTGGAAGAGATTTGCCACATTCCGGGTGACTTTGTCGTCAAATTTATGACCTCGCACCCGAAGGATGCAACCGAGGAGCTGTTTGACGTGATTGCCAAAGAAGAAAAATGCGAACGGCATTTTCACCTGCCGCTGCAATCCGGCTCCAGCCGCATCTTACAGAAAATGAACCGCCGCTACACCGTGGAAGACTATTTTGCCCTGTGCGATTCTCTGAAGCGGAAAGTGCCCGGCATTGCTTTGACCACGGACATTATCGTAAGTTTCCCCGGAGAAACGGATGAGGATTTCGAAGACACCCTCAAGGCGCTGGAATACTGCCGCTTCGACGGTGTGTTCAATTTCGTCTATTCTCCCCGCAAAGGCACTCCCGCCGCCGATATGCCGGAGAAAGTCCCCGAAGAAACGTCCAAAGAGAGAATGGCAAAGCTTCTGGCTTTGCAACAGAAAATTCAATTGGAAAACAACGAAAAACTGGTGGGCACAACCGTGCGCGCCCTGTGCGAGGGAGAAAGTGCAACCGATCCAGAATACTGGTCCGCCAGAAGTGATGCAGGCAAACTCATCCACTTCAAAAAGCCGGAAAACGAGGATCCGACCGGGAAGTTCATCCGTTTGCGCATTACCCAAGCCCGTGCCTTTATGTTACTGGGGGAGGTGGTATCATGAGTCCGATGATGCTCCAATACTTTGAAATCAAAAAACAATACGAAGACTATCTTCTCTTTTACCGTCTCGGAGATTTTTACGAGATGTTCTTCGACGATGCCAAAATCGCTTCCAAGGAACTGGATCTGACCCTCACGGGCCGCGATTGTGGCGAAGAGGAACGCGCGCCGATGTGCGGCGTTCCCTTCCATTCCTGCGACGGCTATATTGCCAAGCTCATCGAAAAGGGCTATAAGGTTGCCATTTGCGAGCAGACGCAAGACCCTGCCACCTGCAAGGGAATCGTCCCCCGCGAAGTGATCCGCATTATCACCCCCGGAACCACCACGCTGGGCGATGCATTGGAGGAAGGTAAGAATAACTTTCTGGTTTCCGTTTGCGTGGAAGAGAGCAAAGCCGCCTGCGGCTTTTACGACCTTGCGGAAGGCACGCTGTTTGCCATCTCCATGGAAAACCGTGATCCGGATGCCCTGCAAAAACAGATCATCAACGAATTTGCAAAATTTTCTCCCAAGGAAATGATCACCAATCTGACGCAGGAGCAATGCCCTGCCCTTTGCGCCTTTTTCAACAAAGACGAAGGTAATCTTGCTTCCTGCGGTCTGTATGATCTGTTCGAAGACAAAAACATCCCCTTGATCGAACATCAATTTTCCAAAGTCCCCGAGGCCTTGGGCATCCCCGAAGCCGATTCGGCGATGAAACGCGCCTGCGCGGCTCTGATCGCGTATTTGACCGTGACCCAAAAAACGGCGCTTGCTTCCCTCAAGGAAATTCGGGTCTACGACAACAACCAAACCCTTTCCATTGATTCGAATTCCAGACGCAATCTGGAACTTGTTGAAACCCAGCGCGGCAAGGACAAAAAAGGGTCTTTGATCTGGGTGTTGGATCAAACCAAAACCAGCGTCGGCGCGCGTCTGTTACGCCGCTTTATCGAGCAGCCCCTGACCAATCCACGCGCGATCGCAAAGCGCCAAAGCGGCGTGTTGGAGCTGTATAACGATTTGGCTTTAAACGACCGCACCCGAGAAAGTCTTGCTGCCGTGCAGGACATTGAACGCATTCTCTCTCGCATCATTTACAGCGGCGGAAACGCAAAGGATCTGTACGCCCTTGCCACCACCCTGTCTTACCTTCCCGCGATTGCGGAATGCTTACAAGACTGCAGTTCCGAAGCGCTCGGAGAACTGTTTGAAAAACTGAATCAAACCATTCTGCCCTTGACCAATCCGCTTTGCGAGCTTCTGACCTGCGCCATCCGTCCCGACCCGCCCTTTTCCATTCGCGAAGGCGGCTTCATCCGTCAAGGATACAACAAGGAACTGGATGAACTCAATGAAATTATGACCGAAAGCCAGAGCTATTTGGCAAAAATCGAGGCAACGGAACGCGAACTGACGCAAATTCCCAAGCTTAAAATCGGTTATAATCGCGTGTTCGGCTACTACTTTGAGGTTTCCAAGCTTCACAGTGACAAGGTGCCGGAGCGCTATATTCGAAAGCAGACCTTATCGAGCGCCGAGCGCTATATCACCAGTGAATTGAAAGATATGGAAAGCCGCATTCTGGGTGCCAAAGACCGTGCGATGGCATTGGAATACGAACTGTTCCGCGATCTTTGCGAAAAGGTGATCGCGCTTTCCGCAACCTTGCAGGATGCCGCCAAGTGCATTGCACATATCGACGTTTACGCATCTCTTGCGAAGGTGGCTCTGGAAAACAATTACAACTGTCCCGTGGTCGATTTTTCCGATCAGATTCAGATCGTGGATGGCCGCCATCCCGTGGTCGAAAAGGTCACAAAAGGATTCTACGTTCCCAACGACGCTGATTTAAACTGCGATTCCAATCGAATGGCCATCATCACAGGCCCCAATATGGCGGGTAAATCCACCTATATGCGCTCGGTTGCCATCATCGTCATTATGGCGCAGATGGGCTCTTTCGTTCCCGCAAAGGAAGCGCGCATCGGTGTAGTGGATAAGATCTTTACGCGCGTGGGCGCAAGCGACGACCTTTCGATGGGTCAATCCACCTTTATGCTGGAAATGAGCGAGGTGGCTTATATTCTCAAAAACGCCACCAAAAAGAGCTTAATCATCTACGATGAGATCGGCAGAGGAACCTCCACCTACGACGGTATGGCCATTGCCCGTGCCGTGGTGGAATATACCGCAGGCAAAAAATGCGGTGCGAAAACCCTGTTTGCCACCCACTATCACGAGCTGTCGGAGCTGGAAAACACCATCGACGGCGTCAAGAATTACAATATTGCCGCGAAAAAACGCGGTGACAGCGTCATCTTCCTTCGCAAGATTCTGCCCGGAAGCGCCGACGACAGCTACGGCATTGAAGTGGCAGGGCTTGCCGGCGTTCCTGCCGAGGTCATTCGCAGAGCAAAAGAAACGCTCAAGGAACTGGAAGAAAAAACACCGAGGCAGAAAAAGGCAAATTCTAATTCAAACGAAGAAGAGCTTCCCATTCTTGCCCCCTTGAAAGACAGCATCGTGGAAACGCTCAAGGGAATCAACGTGGATACCCTCACTCCCATTGAAGCGCTGGGCAAGCTTTACGAACTGTCGAAAGAAGCGCAGAAACTGTAAAAAAGAAAGGTACTTTGTATGGCAAAGATCAATCTTTTGGACGTGCAGACCTCCAATCTGATTGCCGCCGGTGAGGTGGTAGAGCGTCCTGCCAACGTATTGAAAGAACTGCTGGAAAATGCCATTGACGCCGGAAGCAGTGCCATCGTGACGGAAATTGTGGACGGCGGGGTTACCATGATTCGCGTGACCGACAACGGATGCGGCATGGAAAAGGACGATCTTCCGCTTTGTATCCGCCGCCACGCCACCAGTAAAATCCGAACCAGCGACGATTTGGTCGCCATTTCTACGCTCGGATTTCGCGGAGAAGCACTGGCTGCGATTTCCTCCACCTCCCGCTTCACCATTCTTTCCAAACGAAAAGAAGACGAGCTGGGGCATCAGATGATGGTTGAGGGCGATGAAATCCTCAGTTTAGAGGAGGCGGGCTGTGCCGACGGAACTACAATCATCGTAAGAGATCTGTTTTTCAATCAACCTGCCAGAAGAAAGTTTTTAAAACGTCCGCAGACCGAAAGCGCCGCCATTTTTCAGTATTTGCAGCGCATTGCCGTCTCTCACCCCGAAATCGCGTTTCGCCACAGTGCAGACGGGGTCGTAAAACTGCAGACCGTGGGAAACGGAAAGCTTTCCGATTGCATTTACTCGGTTTACGGAAAAGAATTCTATTCTTCTTTGGTGGAAATCGAATCTTACGACTCCCCTTTCCGCGTCAGCGGATTTATAACCCGCCCCGAAATGGCGCGCAACAATCACTCCTACCAAAGCTTTTATATCAATTCCCGCTACGTCAAAAGCCGCACGATGCAGTTTGCGATGGAGGATGCATACAAAAGCTTTGTCAAAAGCGAAAAATTTCCCGGCTGTGTTCTCTTCCTGCAAATTGACCCGAGTCAGGTAGACGTAAACGTGCATCCCGCAAAGCTCGAAGTGCGCTTTTCCGATGAGAGAAGCGTTTACAACGCCATTTACGCCGCCGTACGGAAAACCCTTTCCAATCTCTCGAACCGCTTGGCAAGAGATGAATATGAAGCCGCGGTCAAAAAGGCAAACGAGGGCAAAGCCGTTCCCATTCCCGCCATCCACGAAACCAAATCCACCCCCGCGGTTTCCGCTGAGGTGAAAACGGGCTCGTTCCAAGAAAAGAAGTTCGAGCTTCCCCTCTTTTCCTCTGCCGTGAGCAAAGGAAAAAGTCCTCTGATTCCCGCAGAGGAAGCCATTGAGCCCAAATCTGTTTCGATCGGACAGGTTTCCCCTGCCACGCTTCTTGATCCCAAGCTGAGCGAAGAGAAAGAAGTCGAAAAGACCATTTCGATCGACCCGATCAAAAAAACTCTTCCCACGGTCGAACCCGAAACAAAACCTTCCAATCAAGAAGCAGAACAACTTCTCATACAATCGCTCGCGCTGGAAACAAAGGTCGACAATCCCCTCACAGCCCCCGGTGTGATTCGCGGCGTTCTCTTCCACGCATTCATTCTCTATGAATCGGAAGGCAACCTCTACATCATCGACAAGCACGCCGCGCACGAGCGCATTCTCTACGAAAGCTTGAAAGAAAAGCGGCGGGAGGATTCCGTCCAGTTCTTCTTAGAACCGCTTCTGCTGCGCCTGACCCCGATGGAATGGGCAAGCTTGGGCGAGCATTTAGAAGAACTGGGAGAGGCAGGATTCTTACTGGAGGAATTCGGTGAAAACAGTTTTCTTTTAAGAGGCATTCCGCTGGAATTTGTTTCTCTTTCGGGGAAAGAAATCCTTGCCCTCTTGGAACAAGCCGCACGCGAGCTTTCCCTCGGAGGAAAGGCAAAATCCGCAGGAGAAAAGAAATTTGATCGCACGCTGTATTCTATTGCTTGCAAAGCCGCAGTCAAAGCCGGTATTCCCTCCACCGAATGCGACCACGAATGGCTTTTGGAACAGATTCGCAAAATCGACAACATCACGGTTTGTCCCCACGGCAGACCCATTCTCGTTTCTTATCGCAAAAAAGACATCGAAAATCTGTTTTTGAGAACGTAAAGGAAGGTATCTATGGCAAAAGTAACTTGGCCGGGAGGCACGCTCTTAGCCCCTGTCCCCGCGGTACTGGTCACAAGCGGCACGATGGAACAGCCGAACGTGGCAACGGTGGCGTGGACGGGAATCACCTGCTCCGAGCCCCCTATGACCTATATTTCCCTGCGCCCCTCTCGTCACAGCCACAAAATCATCTCGCAAACGGGAGAATTTGTCATCAATCTGACCACCGGCTCTCTTGCCAAGGCAACGGACGCTTGCGGAGTCTATACCGGCGCGAAAATGAATAAGATCAAAGCATATTCCCTCACGCCCGAACAGGCAACTTCCGTCTCCTGCCCGACTCTTGCACAAAGCCCCGTTTCTTTAGAATGCAAGGTTACGGAAGTAAAGAAGCTGGGAAGCCACGATATGTTTTTAGCCAACATCGTTGCCGTAAACGTGGACGAAGAGTACATCACGCCCGACGGCAAACTGGATTTGAAAAAAGCAAATCTGATTGCCTATTCCCACGGGGATTACATTCAGCTGGGAAAAAAGATCGGCTCGTTCGGCTTTGCGGTCAAAAAGAAAAAGAAGCAAAACTAAACCGAAAACAAAAAAGCACTTGCTTTTAGCAAGTGCTTTTTTGTTATTCTAAGGTGATAAATCCATAGCCGGAAAGAATCTGAACGTATTTGGCAAGGCGTTCATACACCGGGTCTGCCTTCTCCCCGAAGGCCTCTTTCATTTCTTCCCCCAGAGCGACAAGATCTTTCGTGCCATCCAGCTTCGGCCAAAGAAAGCTTCCGATTTCATCCAAGTGAATCTGTGTGATTTTCGGTTTTTTCAAGAGCTTTTGAAACAGGAAGTTGAAAAAGCCGCGGTTTTCGATGAAAAGAGTGCAAATGCCCTTTTCATCCATTTCCCAAAAAATCCCTTCTTTTCTCTTCGGCTTGTGTTCCAGATAGTTTTTCTTACTCTGTTTTGCTTTCATTCTTATTTGCGTTTTTTCCAAAGGGAAAACTTCAGTACGGTCAGAATGATCACAGCAAAGAGAAGAAGTCCGCCGATATTGGAAACGAGAGGAGAAATGCCGAATTTGGCGGAAAGATCAAAAGCAGAATCCAAACCGAACACAGCCAAGAGTGCCAGCAAAATGCCGACCAAGCCCTCGCCCGCAATCATACCCGAGCAGAAGAGGATGCCGTCGCTCGTGATGGCTTTCTTTTCTTCTTCGCTCTTTTTCATCTTATCCAGTGCAAGACGAACCAGACCGCCGACCATGATGCAAGCGTTGAGCTGTACGGGCAGGTAAACACCGATAGCAAAGGGAAGCACGGGGATTCCGATCAGTTCCACGACAATGGCAAGGAATACACCGATGAACACCAAGCCCCAAGGAAGATCGCCTCCCATGACGCCTTCTACGATCAGTTTCATCAAGGTTGCCTGCGGTGCACCGAGCTGATCCGAGCCAAAGCCCCAAGCGCTGTCGAGCAGATACAGCGTTCCGCCGATGGCAACAGCGGCAGCAACCACGCCGATAACTTCACCGATCTGCTGCTTTTTGGGAGTTGCACCCAAAAGGAAGCCGGTCTTCAAGTCTTGGGAGGTATCGCCTGCAATGGCGGCAACGATACAAATGATCGATCCGATGGCAATGGCGCTTTGCATGCCTTCCGCTCCGACGCTACCGGTCAGTTTCAAAACCAAAGTGGCAATCAGAAGCGTTGCGATGGACATACCGGAAACAGGGTTGTTACTGCTACCGACCAGTCCCACCATACGGGACGATACGGTGGCAAAGAAAAATCCGAAAATCACAACGATAAACGCGCCGATGAGGGAAACGGGAATGGCAGGAACGAGCCAAACCAAAAGGGTGAGAACCAAGATCGCAATCAGAATGAACTTCATACTGATGTCGCGATCTGTGCGAAGTCCGGTATTGGCTGTTTTCTGAGTGACCGTTTTCATCGCGCCGACAAAGGTCTTTACGATGAGGGGCAGGGATTTGATCAAACTGATGATACCGCCTGCTGCCAGCGCACCGGCACCGATATAGCGAACGTAAGTGGACCAGATGGCTGCCGCGCCGCCCTCTGCAAACAAAGTTCCAATGGGAGCCGAGCCGGGATACAGGATCGTATTTTCTCCAAACAGGACGATGGCGGGAATGAGAACCAGCCAGCTGAGAACGCCGCCTGCGAACATATACGAGGAAATTCTTGCGCCGCAAATATAACCGACACTCATCACCGCAGGGTAAATCTGCGTACCGATCGCACCGGCAAAGCCCTTGATGGTAAAGGTGATTTCTCCGGCAACCAGTTTCAAGCCGTCGATGATGAATTTAAACAAAGCGGAAAAGCCCATACCGGCAAAGACCGTAGACGCGTTTGCACCGCCTTTTTCCCCTGCCAAAAGAACTTCCGCACAAGCGGTTCCTTCGGGATAAGGCAAAACGGCGTGTTCTCTGACGATCAGAGCGTTGCGCAGAGGTACCATGAAACATACACCCAAAAGACCGCCCAACAGCGCGATGAGGGTGATTTCCAAAATACCGGGTTTTTCCATTGTTCCTTCCGCTGCCCACAAAAAGAGGGCGGGAAGCGTAAAGATGGCACCGGCGGCAAGGGATTCCCCTGCAGAACCGGTGGTCTGCACCAAGTTGCTCTCCAAAATGGAGTTTTTACGCATCACAATGCGAATGACGCCCATGGCAATCACCGCAGCCGGAATGGAGGCGGAAACCGTCATTCCCACGCGAAGACCCAAATAGGCGTTTGCCGCGCCGAAGATCACCGCCAAAAGGATGCCCATAATCACAGAGGTTACGGTGATTTCGGGAGTTACTTTTTCAGCGGGGATATACGGCTTAAAAGAATTGTTTTTGTCCATACTCTCTCCTTTGTAATTTCAATCAAGCAATGATAGCATAGAAATGGAAAAAAAGCAAATATTATCGCATTTTTTCCAGCAAAAAGACAAGCAAATCAAAAATTTTCTCGGCAGAGGAAATTTTCATTCTCTCTTGCGTGGTATGAACGTCAAATAAGGTCGGTCCGATGGCAATGCAATCAAGGTCGGGAATACCGGCGGCAAAGACCCCACATTCCAGCCCTGCGTGAAGCGCTTCGATTTTCACCTCTGTTCCGACCTTTTCGCGATACAGAGCGCAGTAACAATCGCGCAAGGGAGAGTGTTTGCGATATTCCCAAGGCGGATAGTGCCCGAATGCCTCCGCTTTGCCGTCAAACAGACGTGCAAAGGCAAACAGCTTTTCTTCGAGTGCGACAAGGGCGGACTGCAGGTTGCTTCGAAGGGCAAAATGCATCACCAGTTCGTTTTGATCCATCGAAAGAATGCCCAAATTCAAGGAGGTTTCGACCAGTCCCGGAATATCGGCGCTCATTTCCATCACGCCGTTCGGGGCACTTGTCAAGGCGAAAATGATCCGTTGCCCCAAATCTTTTGTGAAAACCTCCCATTCGCCTTCTTCTTTTGTCACCGTATAGCCGAAATTCGGCTCTCGCTTGGACAGCTCTTGTTTGATTTCTTCTAAATAGCCACACACCCCGCGTTCAAAGCCGTCGGGATCGGCGGTCACAAGCTGAACCTGCGAGCGGCAAGGGATGGCGTTTGCTTTATCGCCGCCGTCAAGAAAACAGAGCGAAAAGTGATGTTCGTTTGCCATCCGGTTCAACACGCGACCGAGCAAAAGATCGGCGTTCACCCTTCCCTTGCCGATCTCAACACCGGAGTGTCCCCCCTGAAGTCCCTTGAGCGTGAGCGTGATTTTGGTACCGCTTTGCGCTTCCCGTGAAAGGGGGAAATGCAGTACAAAATCGCTGCCGCCGGCGCAGGATACGGTGACGGTATCATCCTCTTCCGAATCGAGATTGATCATTGTTTTGCTTTTCAGCGACTTGAAATCCAGTTTTCCGGCACCGATCATTCCGATTTCTTCGTCCGTGGTCAACACCACCTCAAGCGCCGGATGAGAAAGGTCATCCCGCTCCAAAACGGCAAGTGCCATTGCGACGGCAATACCGTTGTCCGCACCCAAGGTCGTTCCCCTTGCTTTGAGAAAATCGCCTTCTACGAAGCACTCGATTCCCTCTTTTTCAAAATCGATCGCAAGCCCTTCTTCCTTTTGGCAGACCATATCCAAATGACCTTGTAAGATGACGCTCTTAGCGCTTTCATATCCCGGACTTGCCGGCTTTCGGATCATAACGTTATTGACAGCATCCTTTTCGGCGCTCAAATTGCAACCACGCGCAAACGACACACAAAAATCTGCGATGGCAGCCATATTCCCCGATCCGTGCGGGATTTCACAAAGGAGCGAAAAAATCTCCAAAACTCGTTTCATAGCACCTCCGAATCATCTTTCGTTTTCCGAGCGGAAAATCGATCTTTTCTTCCCGATATTGTATCACAAAAGACGTTCGTTTGCAAGAAAAAAGCCCCCTGCAAAAGCAGGGGGCAAACGGAATTGCAAAACAAAACGTTATTCTTTGTTCGCTGCGATGATCTTTTCTGCCACAGCGGCGGGGGTTTCTTCGTAATGGTGGAAATAGTAGGTGAAGCTTGCGCGGCCTTGCGAAATGGCGCGCAGGGCGTGCACGTAGTCACCCATTTCCGCTTCGGGCACTTCCGCCTGAACGATGCTCCAGCCGTGTTTGGTTTCGTCCTGCTCCATTCCCATGATTTTGCCGCGGCGCTTGTTCAAATCACCGATCACGTCGCCCATCTGAGAATCGGGCATAAACACGCGAAGTTCGCCCACCGGCTCAAGGAGGACGGGAGAACACTGAGGAAGACCTTCGCGGAAGGCGATGGCAGCCGCCATTTTAAAGGACATTTCCGAAGAGTCTACGTCGTGATACGAGCCGTCATAGAGGTTGGCGGCAAGGTTAACCACGGGGAATCCTGCCAAAACGCCTTTCGACATACATTCCTGCAACCCTTTTTCGACTGCGGGATGGAAGTTCCTCGGAACCGAGCCGCCGAAAATGGATTCGGTAAAGGTAAGTCCCTCTTCCTGACCGGGAGAGAATTCAATCTTAACGTGGCCGTACTGACCGTGACCGCCGGACTGCTTCTTATGCTTGCCTTCCACCTTGCAGGAAGAACGGATGGTTTCGCGGTAAGCGATCTTCTTTTCACCCAAAACCACTTCGACACCGTAGCGTGCCTTCATTTTGGCAAGGGTGATTTCCAAGTGCGTGCCACCCAGACCCGACAGCAGCATCTGTGCCGTTTCGCGGTTGACTTCATATTTGAGGGTCATATCTTCTTCCAAGAGCTTGGAAACGGCAGAAGAAATCTTGTCTTCATCGCCTTTTGCCTTGGGAGACAAGGATTTTACGTAGAACGGCAAGGGATAGGAAGCGGGTGCGTAAGACGCTTCTCCCGTCCAGCTGAGCGTGTCACCGGTTTGAGCGGCAAGCTTGGATACCATACCGATGTCACCACAGGACAGCTCTGCCGCTTCCGTTTGGGTCTTTCCTTTTACCGTGTAAATCTTACCCAGTTTTTCCGTATCGCCGCTACGGGCGTTTTTCAGCGTCAAATCGCCCTTGACCGTACCGTTCATAACCTTAAAGAAGCTCATTTTACCCACGAACGGATCGGCGATGGTCTTATAAATGAAGATGGCAGGTGCGCCTTCGGGAACGATTTCAACCTTCTCGCCCTTTTCATCCGTTTCACTTCCCTTTGCGCTGTGACGCGGGAAGGATTCGGAAATGGTGTTCAGAAGCGTCCAAACGCCCCAAAGCTTGGTGGCACAACCGCAGAAGCAAGGAACGATGTCGCCGTGGATGATGCCTTCGTGAACGGCGTTGCAAATTTCCATATAGGTAATTTCTTCGCCGCCGAAGTACTTGTTCATCAGCTCTTCGCTGGTACCGGCAACGGCTTCGAGCAGCATTTCGCGGAATTCTTCCACCGCTTCCATGCTTTCTTCGGGGATGGGAACGATGGTATGCGTTCCTTTGTCATCAAAGGTATGGGCTTCGCGAGAAATCAGGTCAATGGCGCCGCGCACTTCCCCGTTCAGAACCATCGGAATGGTGACTGGGCAGATGGAGCGACCAAACTCTTCGTGCAGCGCATTGAGAAGCTTGGCAAAACGCGCTTCGTTGTCGTCGAATTTGTTGATAAAAACGGCTTTGGGAAGACCTGCCTGCGTGGCTTTATCCCAAGCAAGCTCAGTACCGACCTGAATGCCGCTGCGCGCGTCTACCACGATGATGGCACTGTCTGCCACACGCACTGCCTGAGAAACTTCGCCGGTAAATCCGGGGTAACCGGGGGTGTCAAACACGTTGATCTTAATATCTTTCCACATCAACGGCGCCTGAGAAGATGCAACGGAGATCTTTCTGCGCACCGTTTCGGGATCAAAATCAAAAACCGTATTGCCTTCTGCTACTTTTCCGAGGCGGTCGCTTCCGCCGGACAAATACAGCATTGCCTCTGCAAGGGACGTTTTTCCTGCACCGGAATGTCCCATCAAGACAAGGTTACGGATTCGTTTCATATCAATACTGGCCATGGGTTCCTCCTTTGCCCCGACCTTTGCCGGAGCGTGTAAAATATATTTTCCCGAGGGAAACGATAAGAAATTTCATTTTTATTGAAATTCCGTTAACAATTTTATTATAAACGATTCACAAAGTAATTTCAATATTTTCTTTCTATTCGCGAAATGTGCAAAGAAACAGAAATTTTTCAGAGATTTTTATGCAATATTAACAATAAGTGCCAAAAAGTCCGAAAAAGTGCGATATTCCAAGAAAATTTGGCTCAAAAGCAAAAAAATCTGCCGTGCGTTTTGCACGGCAGATAAGTTACGTTACATTATAATTTCGGTTGGAAAGAGGGCATCAACCGAAGCTTGAAGAGATTTGCCTTGTGCTTGCGGTCAATGATCTCTTTTTTTACCGGGTCTTCGATCTTACCGGTACGAATATACACGTCCAGTTCCGCATAGGTAAAACCTAAATTTTCCTCGTCTGTTTTTCCGCAGAGCCCGTCGATGGGCACCTTATTGACCAAAACGTCGGGAAGTCCCAGCGCTCTTCCTATTTCTTTGACTTCGGTAACGGTCAGATTGCACATCGGAGAAAAGTCCCCTGCCGCATCGCCGTAACGCGTCGAATATCCGACCCAATCCTCGGAAAGATTGCAGGTGTTCACCACTCTGCCGTTGACCGATTGGCTGACGGCGTACAGCGTTGCCATCCGAATTCTGGGGGGGAGATTGACGTGCGTTTGATTGGAAAGAGACAGATCCTCCGGCATCGCGGACAACAGTCCCTTTACCGCCGCTTCGATGTTGACCTCGAACTTGCGGATTCCCAGATGCTCAACCAAAAGATACGCCATATCAATGTCGTGCTGCTGACCTTTGGGCATCAGAACACCGATCACGCGATCGCGCCCCAGCGCTTCCACGCAAAGAGCCGCCGCAACGGAACTGTCCTTGCCGCCGGAAATTCCGACCACGGCATTGCATCCTTTTCCGTTTTCTTCAAAAAAATTGCGAATCCACGCAACGCATTCATCCTTTACCTTTCCTGCGTCAAACATATTTGCCTCCCGATTGTTTTGTGTTTTCATTGTATCACAGCGCGCCTCGTTTGTCACCCTTTTTGCAAAAAAACGTTTCCCCAGCAAACCCTTCTTGACAAACGCCGCCATCTCTGCTATAATAACCAAACTCTTTGCGCTGCACGTTACATTTGCTACAGCACAATCTGATCAGGCACGAAGCCCTCTTCGATGCCGGGTTACTTCGGTAACAGTGGATTTTTCACCCACGGGACAGTACTTTTTTGCTGTTTTGGTGGGTGTTTTTTTATGCATAAGAGCGCATCTTTTTACATAATTTTCTTATCGGAGGATACGCTATGATAAAAAACAGAACAAAAATCGGAACCCGAACTGCTTGGGTGGGAATTTTGGTAAACCTCGTTCTTGCCATCGGAAAAATGGTGTCGGGCGCCCTCTTTTCTTCCACCGCAGTAACCGCGGACGGACTGAACAATCTCTCGGACGGCACGGCATCCGCGGTTGCTTTGCTTGGCTTTAAGCTCTCCGAAAAGCCGGCAGACCGCGAGCATCCCTACGGTCACGCCCGTTTCGAATATTTGGCAGGACTTACGGTTTCCGCCTTGATTTTGGTGATCGGCTTTGAACTTGGCAAAACGTCTGTGATAAAGTTCTTCGCGCCCGTTGCCGTCGAAGCTTCGCCCCCGCTGTTTGCGGTGCTGGTGATCTCAATTGCGGCAAAGCTTTTCCTGCTGGTTTTTTACAAAGCCGGTGCCACAGAAATTCAATCGAAAACGCTGACCGCGGCAAGCATTGACAGCCGAAACGACGTCATCACAACCGCCGCCGTTCTCGTTTCCATTCTGATCGAGCATTTCACGAAATTGAAAATCGACGCAGTGATGAGCGCATTTCTTTCCCTTTTTATTCTTTACAGCGGAATCAAAATGGCAAAGGAAACGATCTCTCCCCTCTTGGGGGAAGGCGCTGATCCGCAATTGAGGGAAGAGCTGATCGCGCTGGTTTCTCAAAACCCCTCCGTTCTCGGATGCCACGACTTAATGGTGCACGATTACGGCCCCGGAAAACGCTACGCTTCCATTCACGTTGAGATCAATCAAAATCTCGATTCGATGGAGTGCCACGAAATTTTGGATGCCATCGAACGCGAATGCTTGAAACGACTGGATTTAAATCTTGTGATTCACTGTGACCCCGTAGAGCCGGACGATCCGGAGCTGTGCCGCTTGAAGCACCTTGTCACCACCGTATTAAAAATCAAGGATGCGCGCTTGGAGCCGCACGATTTTCGCTCCGTAGAAAAGGCGGGCGTGCACGAGCTGTTTTTTGACATCACCGTACCGGAAAATCTTGCGCTCAAACAAGAAGAAATCTCCGACACGGTAAAAAAAGCGCTTTTCGAGCTGGATTCCAAGGAATACGTCCTGCATATCACGCTCGATCCGCAGTAAATCTTTCCAAGCCAAATCATCACACAAACCAAACGAAGTTCAAAAATCTTGAGGGAAATACCATGTATTTTGAAGATTTAAAAGTCGGAATGACGGTCGAAATCGGACCTACCCAAATCCAAAAAGAAAAGATGCTGGAGTTTGCCCGTCAATACGACCCCATTCCCCTGCACACCGATGAAGAATATGCCAAAACAACCCATTTCGGAAAGCTGATTGCGCCGGGAGTCATGAGTTTTATGTCACTTTGGGCAAAATATTTAGAAGTCGATTTCTTCGGGGACGCCCTGCTTGCCGGAAAATCCACCAAGATCGAGTGGTTAGGGCCCGTCTTTGCCGACGATATTCTGACCGGAAAAGCGACGGTCACCTCTCTGGTGCGCCGCAACGCGAGAAACGGAGTGGTGGAAGTCAGCATCGAGGGCTACAATCAAAAGGGAGAGTTGGTGTTAACTGACGTGACCGAAGCGATCGTGAAGTGCAAACGCTTCCCAAGCTTCGACTAAAAAATGAGAAAAAATAAAAAAGCGAGGTGAAATCACCTCGCTTTTTTTATTGCTTGATTAGTTCTTCTTTGCTTTGCGGAGAGCCAAGATACGGTTCATTTCGTTGTAAACGATCATGAAGCCCTCATCTACGCCCATACCGGGTTTTGCAAGAATCTGAACGGGCTGGGTAGCCATTGCGCAATGTACGCAAACCTGAGCGCTACGGTCGGTTTCGTTGCAAGTGCCGCCTTGGTAAGCACCGATGCCGTGCTCTTTGCAGTAAAGAACTGCTTCGATGGTGTTGTTGATACCGCCAAGGTCAGGAGTCTTGATCTGAACCATGTGACCTGCTTTGTTGTCAACGAAGAGTTTGATGTCTTCGAGGGTGTTGCACCATTCGTCTGCAACCAGTTCAACGTCGCATCCGCGAGCGTCGAGTTCCTTGGTCAAGCCGGCCATAGCTTCGATCTGTGCTTCTCTGTTAGAGTCGCAGTCCATCGGACCTTCGATGCGAAGCTTGAACGGTTTTGCGATTTCGCCGATCTTTTCCAAGTAATCTGCCATTGCTTTGTAGTTGTTGTTGCCGAATGCAGCACCAATGGTACCGTAAACGTCAATGTGCATAGCGGGGCAGTAGGTCTCATCTTTGCGATGAGTCAGGATACGGTCGCGCAGCCAGCCGATGTACTCAGCCAGTTTTTCGCCGTTTTTACCGAGCTTGGTTTCAACGTTGTTGATCAGAGCGTGGGGCAGAACGTGTGCACCTTTGATGATCATCTTATCAGCGTTGTCGTAACGATCGTCACCGGACTGGGTGAAGAGCGGAACGGGAGTTTCGGAAACTTGGCAGCCATATTCGTCTGCAACAACTTCGCACATCATCTTGCCGGTTGCCTTAGCAACTGCATCGAGGATGGCCTGAGATACACCGTAACGGATTGCGGTGTGAAGACGCTTGCCTTCTACCTGAATGGCTTCCATCATAGCGGTCAAACCACGGAAGTCGTTTGCTTCTTTGCCAACGAGCTGGGGTTTGATGTAGTTTTCGATTACGGGGATGAAGTCTTCAGCCAAGAACAGAGGATCACGTCCGCCTGCACCGGAATACTGAACTGCGGCACAGTCGCCGTAAGCTACCTGACCGTCTTCCAAAACGATCATAACGGAGATGGATTCGCCTGCCTGACGAACGGCACGGAAACCTTCGGTAACCGGGCTACCTACGTAGAACACGCCGTCGTGGTCTGCACCTTGCTTGATGGCACGCTGGTCATCGAAGTAGAAACCGGTGCGACCTGCAGAACATACAACATCAACAATTTTCATTTTTTTCACACTCCTAAATTAAAATTTGGGACGGCCGACCAAACGACCTTTTCCAATTGCATACACGTCATCAATTACCATCTGGAAGGAAACTTCACGTTTCTCGATCTTAGCACGCTCTTCGATCTTTGCTTTGTGGAAATCAGCCAGTTCCTTGGAGAAGGGCAGGTTACCCAAATCAAGAATACGAACAGCACCGTCATTGTCACGGCAAGGAAGCATCTTGCCTGCGTTGAAGCGGCAGGGTGCAAAGGGAACGTCCAGAACGCCGGCTTCGACACCGCGGCAAACACCGACAGCGATGTCACCGTTACCAAGTTCAAAGCACTTGTCAACGATAGCACGGGTTTCCAGTTTGATAATTTCTTTTTCTTCTTCCAAACGCTTATCCTGGAAGGTCTGGTCAGCAAGCATGTTAACAACCTGCTTGGTGCAACGCAAGCCCTCGGCATTTGCCTTCATGGTGGGGATACCGACAGCTTCGTGAGGAGTCTTAACGATAACCTTGGTAGCTTTGGAAAGACCTGCGATCAAGGAACCGGAGGAAATAACGCCGAATGCCTTTGCTTCGTCTGCGGGGAAGCCGCCCATCCACTGGTGAAGAACGGTGGTAACGACAACGTCGCCGTAGCCGTATTTAGCAAGATATTCATCGGTCAATTCCTGAAGGGTGCGGATTGCGGCAACGTCCTGAACGAGGTTTCCGCACTGGCCGTAACCTACGGTGATGTTCTTTACGCCCTGCTCTGCTGCGAGCAATGCTTCAATGATAGCAGCTGCGTGGGAGATACAGGGAGGAACGAGGGTTCCGGTCAAGGGGCCGTAGGGCTCACGGTTGATGGAAACACCCATTTCTTCGTACAGACCGGTCAGACGGTCAACGTACTGCCAGTCGCGAATGGTGCGTTCCATAGGAATGTTCTTACAATAAGGAAGGTTGTAAGAAATACCGCCGCCTTCGTAGCTGGTAAAGCCACCTGCGTAGGTGATTTCGGTCAACAGTCTGGCATCGGGAGTACCGTGACGAACCTGCATAGGAACGTTAACGCTTTCGATAACCTGACGGCATTTTGCAACACCGTGGTTAACAGCGGGGAAGCCGTTGAGCATTGCACGCTCCAGACGCAGAGATTCGGAAATTCCGTTTTCTGCTTCTTCGTAGCGGTTCTGACGGGTGTAGCTGTCGATGGTAGAAGGAAGCAGATCGGCTTCGCCGAATTCTTCCAGATACTGCATCAGTTTGATGTGCTCTTCAACAACGGGAACGCCGGCACGGGGCTGAATCAGGGTGCGGTTTTCCTTCTTTGCTTCGATCAGTTTCTTAGAAAAGTTTCTGGATTCGGGCATTGCTTTGTGATAAGCTACTGCCTCCTCCAAATTTACATCTTTGCCGGTAGGCCACTGGGTCAAAACTTCTTGACGCTGCTTCTCAAATTCTCCGTCAGAGAGACGTTTGTTCTGAATGTCCATGGTAATCAAGCTCCTTTTTCATTATTTTAAGTGCGGTTTTCGGGTAATACGATGAGAGCAATCCCATCGCCGCCAGTATATACTTTTTATCTGCCCATACATCAACAGACTTCGGTCTGAGTGAGGATGGATTTTTCAGGGAGTAGAGAGCATGTTCCGTGATCTGTGCGATTCGTTCGGAATGAATCAAGCTACCGCCCGTCACAACAATGTTCTTTACGCCGGTTAGGTTCTTTCCTTCTTGAACGAAAACCGTTCCAAGCAAGGTGAAAGACTCCGAAAGCGTGCCCGCGTGACGCGTCACGGCTTCCTCTACTGCACACGATGCCACTGCAAAGTCCAAATCTTCCAGCGCCTTGTTGGTTCCGTCGGGAACCTTATCGGGGTTGCGCTTCAAGTCTTCCACAAGACTTGTAACCTGTTCTTCCGAAAGATGCGAAAGTTCGCAGATGCGATCGATCCCTGCACTGTCGATGACACCCTGTATGCTGTATCGCATACCGATGTCCCCTTCCAC
>JAZNNH010000017.1:0-6852 GCA_045580105.1 Eubacteriales bacterium
GTCATTTCTGCGAGGTTAGCGCCTTTGCCACCGAGGAGGTTTCTCATAGAGGCATCGCCTTCGGTGAACAGATAACAATACTTTTTGCTCATATTTTCCTCCGTTATTTTGAGTTTCTTTTTTCGCAAACCTTATTTTACCACACAAGTAAAACTTTTGCAATAAAAACTGCGCAAGATTTCACAAAATTGCAACTCTGCAATTCAGATTTTACGTTTTGTTAACAAAGAAAGAGCATTTTGAATAATTCTTCATTTCTTTCCGTGTTTCCGTTCAGGGCGTTGTATCCGAACACCGCCTCCAATCCGGTTGCCAAGCGGTAGGAATACAGGTCGATGTTGCGCGGGGCGGAATTGGACTTTGCGTTTTTGGCTCTGGTAAAGAGATCTTTTTCTTCCGACGTCAAGCAATCCATATGGGCGCGAATGGCTTTGCTTTGGCTTCCTGCCGTTACAAAATCAAGCGCTTTTTGATTGCACTGTGCGCTCGTTTTGCAGTGCCCGATCAAGTGTTTTCGAACCAAAACTTCCATCACGGCATCGCCCAGGTACGCCAAAAGCAAGGGGGAATCGGTCATCGTGTTTCCTTTCGAAAAAAAGCAGGGTCTCCCCTGCTTTTTTCAACTCATTTTATTTTTCTTCGGTCGCGGTTTCTTCCTGTTCGGATTCTGTGTCAGTGGAATCTTCCGTTTCCTCAATCTTTTCTGCGGAAATGGTACAGCCATCTTCTTCCAAATCTTTCAGTGCATCCAGATCGCTGATGCTGTTGCCATCAAGATAGAGCGTCTTGAGTTTGGTAAGAGAAGCCAGATCTGCTGCTTTGGTAATCTCGTTATCTTTCAGATCCAAAGTGGTAAGCTCGGTCAATTCTTTGAGTGCTTCCACGGAAGCGATCTTGTTCTCGGAAAGATAGAGAGAGGTCAGTTTCTTAAGTCCCGAAGCGGCGGTAAGATCGCTGATCTCGTTTCCGCTTGCAGACAGGGTGGTCAAAGCAGTTCCGTCGATGCCGGCAAGGCTTGTGAGCTTGTTGTTGTTCACCGCCAAGGTTTCGAGCGCGGTAAGCTTGCCTGCGAGTTTGGAAAGATCGGTGATTTCATTGGTTGCCAAAGAAAGCGAGGTCAGTTTGGTCAAGCTTTCCAGTCCTGCAACGTCTGTAATCTTGTTGTTATCGAGAACCAGTGCGGTCAATTCGGAAAGGGTCGAAAGCTTGGTGAGGTCGGAAATCTCGTTACCCGTCAGAGAAAGGTTTTCCAGTTTCGTCAGTCCTGCCAAAGCAGAAAGATCGGAAATACCGTTTCCGTTCGCAATCAACGAGGTCAGCTCGGTTGCGCCGGAAAGAACGCTCAAATCGGAAATGGCGGTATCGCTGATATCCAATTTTTCGAGCTTTGTCAAAGAAGAAAGGAAGGAAGCGTCTTCGACGGTTGCCATATCAAGGCGCAGAGATTTGAGCGAAGTCAAGGAGGCAAGAGATTCATAAGATTCGAGCTCTGCCTGATTGAGAACCAAGTGCTCCAAGCCGGACTGAGCAGAAATCTGGTCGGCATTTTTGATGGCGTCGGTATCACCGGAGAAATCCAGATATTTCAGACCGCCGAGCAAAGCCAAGTCTGCCTTGAGATCCTTCAGATCGGCGGAAATGGAAACGGTCGTCAGCTTGTCTTCCAGTTCCCCTTCCTCTTCGATCGCCGTCAAGGCATCCTGACCGCCGAGGGTCAGCTGATTGGTGCCGTCAAAGCTCAGATAAGCGATGGAATCGAGATCTTTTTGGGTGATCTGTCTGGGTTCTTTATCAAAATATTGGGTCATGGCCTCCAGAAAAACAGAATCCTGAATCAGAAGAGATTTCTGATACCATGCACCAATCACCACTGCCGCAAGAAATGCGACCAAGAGTACGCACACCAAAGTGTAGGCGATAATACTTTTTGTGTTTTTGGCTTTTTTTGTCTTTGCCATGTTCATATTTCCTTTCTTAAAAGGGAGATAGTATGCTTCTATAATTTACAACTTTTTGGAAGAATTGTCAACCTCTTTTGCGCTTTTCCCTATCACGGTCATCGTTTCTACGGAGAAGAGCTGCTCTGCGGTCAGTTGGACGGAAAATACTTGTCCGACCTCCAAGCCCTCAGGCGCGCGCGTTTTGGTGTAAATGAAGTTTTCGGTGTAGCCGAACGCCCATCCGTCGCGGATGCGCTCACACAACACGCGATACGTTTTTCCGACCCGTTTCCCGCCGAAAACGCGGGAGCTTTCCTTGGCTTTTTTCAAAAGCTCGGCGGCGCGGCGTTTCTTTTCTTCCGAAGAAACGGAATCGGGAAGCGTTGCCGCCCTCGTTCCGGTTCGGGGAGAAAAGGGGAAAATGTGAGTGTGTAACAGTTTTGCTTCTTCCACCAACGTGACGGAATCGCGAAAATCCTCTTTTCTCTCTCCCGGGAAGCCGCAAATCAAGTCTGCCGAAAGTCCGGCATCGGGAAAATAGCGAAGAATCCGCTCCACTGCCGCAAATTCATCGGCTCGGGTATAGTTTCTGCCCATCGCCTTTAACACGCGGTCACTGCCGCTTTGCAAAGACAGGTGAAAATGAGGCATCACCTTAGGTAACGCCGCCAAGCGAGAGCAAAAAGAGTCCGTAAAGATGCTTGGCTTGAGAGAGCCGAAACGAATCCGTTCCACGCCCGCAACCTCGTGCAAGCGTTCCACCAAGGAACAAAGCCCCTCTTTTTCGTTAAAATCTTGTCCGTAGGCACCGGTTTCAATGCCGGTGAGAACGACTTCGCGATAGCCGTTTTCCGCCAGACGCTTTGCCTCCGCCAAAATCTCCTGCGCACTGCGGGAGCGCACGCGCCCTCTGACAAAGGGAACGAAGCAATAGGAACAAAAGCTGTTACAGCCGTCCTGGATTTTCAAAAAGGCGCGGGCATTGTGACTGCGGCAAAGGGACAAGGGTTCATATTCCTTCACCTTGGCAATGTCACGTCGAAGATCGAGTCGGCTTCGCTTGTCAGACGGTGTTTCCGCCATTTCGGCAAGAATCCGACCGAGTTTGGATTTATCCGTATTTCCCGCGATGACGTCCACCTTAGAAAAGAAGGGGTCTGCACCCGCTCCTTGGGAAAAGCAACCGCATACGCAAACCAGAGCTTCGGGATTGGTTTCCTTTTGGCGCAGGGCACGACGGATCATTTGTCGGGCTTTACGCTCGCTTTCGCCGGTCACGGCGCAGGTGTTGATCAGATACAGATCGCTTTTGCTGTCAAACGGCACTTCTTCAAAGCCGCGGCAAAACAGATCTTCCCGAATTGCCTGTGTTTCGTACTGATTGACACGGCATCCTAAGGTTATCAATGCTACTTTTTTCATATTTAATAAACGTAATCAAACTCCATGCCGTAAATATCGACCGTGTCGCCGTCTTTGACACCGGCTTTTTGCATGGCGTCTTCTACGCCGGAATCCTTCATGATCTTTTGGAAATAGCGCACTTGGTCGCGATCGGCAAAGTTGATCTTTTGAATGAATTTGGCAAGCCACTCGCCTTCCACGTACCAAATTCCGTTGTGGGAAGTGACCACCGTTCTTTGAGCGGAATAATCGGGCTCTTCGCTTTCCTTTTCGACAAAATCCGGCTCGTATTCCTTCAAGGGCTCTAAGGTAGAAAGCTGCTTTGCCGCTTCGTCAATGACCGCCTGAATGCCCATGGCATTTTGGGCGGAAACAAAAAAGAGTTTCCAGCCGTGCTCGTTGCATTCTGCTTCGAGCGCTGCCTTTGTTTCCGGCAAAATTCCGAGGTCTTCTTTGTTGGCTACAATGATCTGCGGATGAGAAAGAAGAATCGGGTCGTATCGCTCCAACTCGCGATTGATCACACGGATGTCCTCAACCGGATCTCTTCCTTCACTGCCGGAGGCATCCACCAAATGGATAAAGAGCCGACAGCGCTCCACGTGACGAAGGAACTGATGTCCCAGTCCGGCGCCTTCGCTCGCACCCTCAATCAATCCCGGCAAATCCGCCATGACAAAATGGTGCTCTGCATCCAAACGCACCACCCCCAAAATGGGAGACAAAGTGGTAAAATGGTATGCGGCAACCTTGGGTTTTGCGGCACTGGCACGGGAAATAAAAGTGGATTTTCCGACACTGGGAAATCCGATCAGCCCCACGTCTGCCAGCATTTTCATTTCGAGGGTGATCTCGCGTTCCTGACCGGCAAGACCGGGATTGGCAAATTCGGGAACTTGTCGGGGCGGGGTGGCAAAATGAGCGTTACCCCAGCCGCCTCTTCCGCCTTTTGCGGCAACAAATTCACGATCGCGGGAAAGGTCGAACATCACGCTTCCGCTTTCCTTATCGCGAACAATCGTTCCGGGCGGAACGGCTATGACAAGGTCCTCTCCGTTTTTTCCGTGACAGCGTTTGCCCTTTCCGTCTTCCCCGTTTTCGGCAATAAATTTTCTCTTATAGCGGAAACGGATCAGGGTGTTTTCTCCGGGATCGACAACAAAGACCACATTGCCTCCTCTGCCGCCGTCACCTCCGTCGGGTCCGCCTTTTGCCACGTATTTTTCACGGCGAAAAGAGACGGCACCGTTGCCGCCTTTTCCCGCTTTGATGAAAATATCCGTTTTATCTACAAATCCTGACATAATTACCTCGATAAAAATGAAAGGGTACGCCGTAAGAGTCAACCCCTCAAGACATACCCCTTAATGGATACAAAATGAAAATCAATCGCAGTAAACGCTGACTTTCTTCTTACCGCCTGCCATGGGCTCGAACTTTACAGTACCGGCCTTCATAGCAAACAAAGTATCATCGGAACCAATACCGACATTCATACCGGGATGGATGTGAGTTCCTCTCTGGCGAACCAGAATGTTACCTGCGATGCAGGCCTGACCGTCGGCCTTCTTGACGCCCAGTCTTTTGGATTCGGAATCTCTGCCGTTTTTGGTAGAGCCGACACCTTTTTTATGTGCAAAAAATTGCAAACTGATTTGAATCATCGTGATACCTACCCTTTCTGTTTCGTTACTTCGCTCACCTTGATGTGAGCAGGATACATTTTCCGCAAATCTTCCAATTGAAGCTGAAATCCGCCAAGCACGCCGAAAACCGCGTTTTTCTCGGTTTCGGAAACGAAAAGAAGTTCTGCCCGAATGCGGGGAATTTCTTCGTTGATCTCCAAATCGATCTTGGCGCCGAACACGTCCGTGACCGTATTGATCACAAGCTGTGTCATGGCACTGACCGAAGCGCAGAGAATGTCGTGCGGAGCGGGAGCAAGACCGGAATGGCCTTCTACGGAAAATGCAAGAATTTTGTTATCCTGGATAACAAATTCTACTTGAATCATTATTTTGCGATCTTGGTGATCTGAACCTTGGTGTAGGGCTGTCTGTGACCCTGTTTCTTTTTCTCGTTCTTCTTTGCTTTGTAGCGGAGAACAACGATTTTCTTGTTCTTGCCGTTTTTCGCCACAGTGGCTTCTACATAAGCACCGGAAACAGTCGGTTCACCGGCAACAAAGCCGTCGTTGTCAGAAATTGCGAGAACCTTGTCAAACTTTACGGTTTCGCCTTCCTGAGCGTTCATCTTTTCCAGGAAAACTACATCTCCCTCGGAAACCTTGTACTGCTTTCCGCCGATTTCGAAAATAGCAAACACGAAAAGCACCTCTCTTTCTTTTATGTCTCGCTGATGAAGGTAAGCTATGCTTTTTCAAACCTTTTACATGCGGCGGTCTATTATAGCATATCCATTTTCTTCTGTCAACTCATTTTTTTCATTTTCTCCGGAAAATAACAAAACCCGGAAACGCGTTCCGGGTTTTCGTTTTCATCAAGTGTGACTTTGAATGTATTCTGCTACGCTGCGAACTGTTTTCAGCGCCATCACGTCTTCATCGGGAACGATGATTCCGAATTCACTTTCCAAGGTCATCAACATTTCTACCACTTCCAAGCTGTCTGCACCCAGATCGTCGAGAATGTTGGCGTCGTCTTCGATGCTGGCAAGATCAATTTTCAACTGTTTGGAAAGCAGTTCTTTTACTTTTTCGATCATAAAATCTCTCCTTTGATGTTTCGCATTTCATCTCTTTCGAAAAACGAACACGCCTATTGTACACAAAAACCGTTGATTTGTCAAGCATTACAACTCGCCTGCCAGAACGCGGCGGGCCGTTTCGGCACGATCGGACACGTAAAGCCGATACCAAGTGACAAAGACCAAAATCGTCCAAAGACGGCGATAATGGTCGGCTCTTCCCTCTTTGTGGTCCTCGAGCATCCGCAGTACCGCATCCTTGTTGATATACTCCGTGCAGGTCATATTTTCCAGGATTTCCTTTGCCCAAGGATACAGTTCATTCCTCAGCCAAGCGCGAACCGGAACGGGGTATCCGAGCTTCGGACGCAGGAACGTGGCTTCGTCAACCAGATCGCGGAACGTATCGCGCAAGATGAATTTGGTGGTTTTGTGAGAGAGCTTTTCGTTCTCGCAAAGCTCCTGTGCCACGCGGAACACCTCTTTATCCAAAAACGGCACGCGCACCTCAAGGGAATGATACATGGAAAGGCGGTCGCCCTTCACGAGAATGTCGCCCCGAATCCAAGAGCGCATATCGACGTACTGCATTTGGTGCATCGGAGAAAGTCCCATGTTCTTGGCGTGGGCATAAATTTCCTTTTCCGGTTCATAAAAACGAAGATCGGGATCAAAGGTGTTGAGAAACGCTTTCTTTTCTTTTTCGGAGAAGACGAAGGCGTTGCCGACGTATCTCTCTTCCAGCGGCGTGGTGCCGCGATAGAGCAGATTCTTTCCCTTTACGTTGTCGGGCAACACGCGG
>JAZNNH010000018.1:0-9427 GCA_045580105.1 Eubacteriales bacterium
AGCTCCGGTGTGAAGTGAAGTCCGGCGGTCGGTGCGGCGGCAGAGCCGTCCACTTTCGCATACACGGTTTGATAGCGGTCGCGATCCTCCAGTTTCTTTGTGATATAAGGAGGAAGCGGCATATTGCCGATCTGATCCAAAAGCTGCATAAAAGTTTTAGCTTTATCGTAAGTAAAACGGATCAAGCGGTCGCCGTTCTCTTCAACAGATACAATTTCTGCTGTGATGAGCCCTTCTGCGATGAGAAAGCGTTTGCCGGGTTTTGCTTTCTTTCCGGGTTTCACCATGCAGTACCAAAAATCAAGCTCTTTTTGACGAAGCAACAGAATTTCAAGATCGGATCCCGTGTTTTCATCTTTCGCAAAAAGTCGAGCAGGGATGACCTTGGATTGGTTGACAACAAGAACGTCTCCTTTTTTCAAATATTGCGTTAAATCGAAAAAAACACGGTCATAGAGAGTGCCATCGCGACTTGCGACCAAGAGACGAGAGGAGTCCCTGGGGGTAACCGGAGTTTGAGCAATCAGATCTTGCGGAAGATCATAAAAATACGACGATTTTTTGAGCAAAAATTCAGAAAACATATCGGGTAATCCTTTGAAAAAATTGACATATATGACAAAATGTGGTATTCTAAAGAAAGAAAATATATACATTGTTAGTATACAACAACTCATTTGCTTTTTCAACTCCAAATTTCATTTTATTTTCACGTTTATTGCGAAAAGAAAGGTTTCTTATGACTCGAATTTTGTTAACCGGTTGCGGCGGCAGAATGGGAAAGGTGGTTTCACAGCTCTGTCAGGAAAATCCGGACTTTGAAATTGTTGCCGGTGTCGATCCGACGCTGCCAAGCGCCCCTTACCCCGTTTATTCTTCTTGCTCGCAAGTTTCGGAGAAAGCAGACGTTATCATTGATTTTTCTTTTCATTCTGCCATTTCGGAAATTTTGGACTATGCAATCAAAAATGGGCTTCCGACAGTCATTGCGACCACAGGATTTACCGAGGAAGAACTCCGTTTGATTGCCCATGCACAAGAAACAATTCCCGTCTTTCGCTCGGCAAATATGTCTTTGGGCGTAAATTTAATTTGTCAATTGGCAAAAAAAGCCGCAAAGTTTTTGCCGGACTTTGATATTGAGATCATCGAAAAGCATCACAATCAAAAAGTCGATTCTCCCAGCGGAACCGCCCTGATGCTGGCTGACGAGATTTCCTCCGTGATGCCGCAAAAAATGGACTATCTTCACGGAAGAAGCGGAATCTGCGGCAAAAGGACAAAAAATGAAATCGGCATTCATGCCGTCAGAGGCGGCACCATCGTGGGAGAGCACGAAGTTTTGTTTGCCGGTTCCAATGAAACCGTCACGATTTCTCACACGGCTCTTTCCAGAGAAATTCTGGCAAACGGTGCGATTTGCGCCGCAAAGTTTCTACTGGGAAAGACACCGGGTTACTACAGTATGAAAGACATTTTCGATGCCTAAAGAAGAATCCCTGTTGTTTTCACAACAGGGATTCTTTATTTTTGATCCAGCGCCTTTCGAACGGCGATGGCAAGCTGATCGGCACAGGAGGTACCGCGGAATCCGCAAGTATTTCCTTTCAGTTTGCTTTCAATTTCTTCAACCGTCATACCATCGGTCAGCTTTGAAATCACCTTTAAATTGCCGTTACAGCCGCCGATAAAACGAATGTTTGTTACCACGTTGCCATCCAGTTGAAATTGAATGGCTTGCGAGCAAGTACCTTTTGTTTTAAATTCAAACTCCATAAAAGCACCTCGTACATTTGATACCATTATTGTAGCACAAAATCAAAAGATTTCAAGACTTGGTTTTGACTTTTCTTGCAAGTTATGCTATAATTCGAGCGTGATTATATAGAATTGGATTGCCGGATATGAATTATCAAAAAAATCAAATCTTAACAGTCGATATTCACGACGTCAATATGCTCGGCTTCGGTGTTGCAAAAGTTGACGGTGCGGTCTTTTTTGTTCAAAACGCCGTCAAAGGGGACAGGGCAAACATCCGCATCATCAAAGCGACACGGAAATATTACGTTGCCCGAATCGAAGAGCTCTTGGTTTCTTCCCCTCATCGCATCACACCCGATTGCCCGTCACACCGCCGCTGCGGTGGCTGTGCGTTTCAGCACCTTTCGTATTCCCTTGAAAAAGAAATCAAAAAGGGCTATGTTGCGTCCTGCATTCAAAAATCCGGACTTCAAAACGTTTTTGTAATAGACGTCCTTTCCACCGATTGTATGATTGAATACCGAAACAAAGGGCAGTTTCCGGTTGCCGAAAACGAAAACGGGGAGTGCTATTTCGGTTTCTATTCGCCGAAAACGCACCGCGTTGTTTCACTTGGGGCTTGTAACATTCAAAACCCGCTCTTTACGAAAATCGCTTCGTTTGTGTGCGATTTTTTGAATCAAAATAAGATTCCTGCATATTCAGAACCCGACGGCAGGGGACTGGTACGGCACATTTATCTGCGTTCGGGAAGCAAAACAGGGGAAATTATGCTCTGTCTTGTGTTAAAAGAAGACGGCTTTTCTCAGGAGGATGAATTCGTTCGTGCCGCGACCGCACGCTTCCCGCAAATAAAAAGCATTTATTTGAATTTCAATCCCAAAAACACCAACGTCATTTTAGGGCAACAGATGCGCCTTTTGTGGGGGGAAGAGAAGATTTCCGACGTCCTGTGCGACAGAACCTTTTATTTATCCCCGCATTCCTTTTTTCAGGTCAATCCCACCTGTGCTCAGTTTCTTTACCAAACGGCGTTTGAAATGGCGCAGATCGACTCTCACGATTTAATCCTTGACCTTTACTGCGGGATCGGCTCCATTGGCTTATCCACGCACACCAAAGCGGATCTTGTCGGAGTTGAAATCATTCCGGAAGCCGTGGAGGATGCGCGCTTCAATGCCCGTGTCAATCAAATTCATAACGCAAGGTTTATTTGCGGCGATGCTGCCGATGCCTTTTCCGCAATCGGTCAGTATCAAGCAAAAAATCCCATCGTTATCGTCGATCCTCCCAGAAAAGGATTAAGCCCTTCTTTGATCTTTGATCTTGCAAAGCAAAATATCAAAAAGATTCTCTACATTTCTTGTGCCCCCGATACCCTTTGTCGCGATTTAAAACAATTTCAAGATTTGGGCTATCGCATTTCGAATCTTCAGCCGGTTGATATGTTTCCTCGAACAAGTCACGTGGAAACGGTTGCAGTTATTGACAAGTTGTGATATAATAATTCCTATTAAATATAAATGCAACAAAAAGTGTGTTCAAAATCGATTGATCTTTTTTATTTTTTCAGTACAAAGGAGAAGTATGTATGACAAACGAAAAAAGAAGTAGCTTTACCGGTAAGCTGGGATTTGTTCTGGCTGCGGCTGGCTCGGCGGTAGGGCTTGGAAACATCTGGCGCTTCCCGTACCTTGCAGCAAAATATGGAGGCGGAATTTTCCTCTTGGTTTACCTTGTTCTTGCCATCACGTTCGGTTTTGCTTTAATGACAGCTGAAATTGCCCTCGGAAGAAAAACAGGGCTTAGTGCCGTCGGCGCCTTCAAAAAGCTGAATCAAAAATTTGCCTTTGTGGGCTATCTTGCGTCTATCATTCCCATGATTATTTTGCCGTATTACTCTGTCATCGGCGGCTGGGTTATGAAGTATCTCTTTGCTTTTATCGGCGGTGACGTCAAAGCGGCCGCAAGCGATTCTTATTTCGGCGGATTTATTTCTCAAGTCGGTTCCCCGATTTTCTGGTTTATGCTGTTCATCGGTATTACAGCACTGATCGTCCTTTTCGGCGTGGAAAAGGGTATTGAAAAGGTCAGCAAAGTCATGATGCCGATTCTTGTATTCCTGTCCATTTTCATTGCCATTTATTCCGCCTGCCTGCCCGGCGCAGGAGAAGGCGTTCTTTACTATATTTTGCCTGATTTCAGCAAATTCTCTGCCAACACGGTTCTGGCCGCAATGGGACAATTGTTTTATTCCATGTCGCTGGCAATGGGTATTATGATTACCTATGGCTCTTACATGAAAAAAGACGTCAACCTCGAATCTTCCGTAACCCAGATTGAACTGTTTGATACCGGTATTGCATTTATGGCAGGACTTATGATTATCCCCGCTGTCTTTGTTTTCTCGGGCGGCACGCCCGAGGCACTGGGCAAAGGTCCGAGTTTGATGTTCGTCACGCTGCCCAAGGTTTTTGAAACCATGACCGGTGGCACGTACATCGGTATTTTGTTCTTCTTGCTGGTTCTCTTTGCTGCACTGACCTCTTCCATCTCCCTGATGGAAACCGTGGTTTCGATCGTTTGTGATAAATTCAAAATTTCCCGTAAGCTTTCCTGCTTGATCGTTTTCCTGTTCTCCGTGGGACTCGGACTTCTTTCCACTCTTGGATATGGACCTTGGGAAAACGTGAAGATCATCGGAATGCAGTTCTTAGACTTCTTTGATTTTATCAGTAATAGCGTGATGATGCCCATCGTTGCCTTCTTGACCTGTATCTTTATCGGATACGTCTTGAAACCCAAAGCCATTATCGAAGAAGTGGAACTTACCCAAACGTTCAAAAGAAAAACGCTCTTTACCTTTGTCATCAAATATCTTGCTCCCATCTGCATTATCTTGATTTTGATTTCTTCGCTTCTTGACGTATTCGGTATTTTGAAAATTTAAAAGCAAAAAACAGTTGGTGCGCGTCACCGACTGTTTTTTATTTCATAAAAAAAGAAGTGCAAAGCTCACGCTTGCACTTCTTTTTTTGATTAAAGAGAGTTTACCGTGCGATCATCAATATAAAGCTCTCTGACCGTGTTGTCAGATTTTATTGCCGATTTCGCTTCTTCTTTTTCCGAACCGCCGCTGTTTCTTTCTTCCAAAAACTTGGTCGCAACCTGGGGAAGGAGAGCATACGACAAAACGTCTTCTTCGCACTTTGCCAGATCTCCGGCTTCTTCCTTGTATTTTTCCAGCTCCGGAGAAAGAAGATCCGCAGGACGGCAAGTGATCAGCTCGGCGTCGCCGATGGCTTTCTTTCTGACTTCTTCATTGACGGGAGCGGGAAGCGCGCCGTATTCGCCGCGAAGCAATCCCTTGGTTTCTTTTGTAATCATTTTATAGCGTTCGCCTGCAAGAACGTTTAAAACTGCCTGCGTACCGACGATTTGGCTGGTGGGTGTTACAAGAGGGGGATAGCCGCAGTCTTTGCGAACACGGGGAATTTCCGCCAACACCTCGTAGTATTTATCTTCTGCGTTCTGCTGCTTCAACTGAGAAAGAAGGTTGGAAAGCATACCGCCGGGCACTTGATAAAGCAGTGTTTTGGTATCCACGTTCAAAACCTTGGGATCCAGCGTTTTTTCTTCTTTCAGTTTGTTGGCAACGGCGCGAAAATGCTCCGCCGCCTTTGCCATCAGTTCGAGATCCAAGCCGGTATCGCGTTCCGTTCCCTTGAGCGTCGCGACCAAGGATTCGGTCGCGGGTTGAGAAGTACCGTTGGCAAGGGGAGATAGGGCACAGTCAACAATATCAACGCCGGCTTGGGCTGCCATAAGGTTCGTCATATCACCGGTACCGCTGGTATTGTGCGTGTGAAGATGGATGGGGCAGGAAACTGCCTGTTTGATCGCTTTCACGAGTGAATACGCATCGTAAGGCAACAGAAGGTTTGCCATATCCTTGATGCAGATCACGTCTGCACCCATTTCTTCGATTTTCTTTGCAAGAGTCACAAAATATTCCTGATTATGAACAGGGCTTGTGGTATAACTGATCGCAACTTCGCAAATGCCGTCGTAGTGCTTGACGGAATCCACGGCTTGTTTTAAGTTTCTCGGATCGTTGAGCGCATCAAAAACGCGCACAACGTCAATGCCGTTTTCAATGGATTTACGAACAAAAGCGTCCACCACGTCATCGGCATAATGCTTGTAGCCGAGAATATTCTGACCTCGGAAGAGCATTTGAAGCTTCGTGTTGGGGAGTGCTTTTTTTAACGTGCGCAATCGTTCCCACGGATCTTCGTTCAAAAATCTCATGCAGGAGTCGAACGTAGCGCCACCCCAGCATTCCAAAGACCAATAGCCGATTTTGTCCAAAATCTCACAGGCAGGAAGCATATCCTCCAGCTTCATTCTTGTCGCTGCCTGAGATTGATGCGCATCACGGAGAATGGTATCCGTAATCAATAACTTTTTTTCAGACATAGTTTTCTCCTTATCAGCCAAACAAGGCAATCAACACGCCCGCCGCAATGGCAGATCCGATGACGCCGGCAACGTTCGGTCCCATCGCGTGCATCAAAAGGAAGTTCGAGGGATTTTCCTTCTGACCGACCGTCTGAGATACCCGTGCTGCCATCGGAACGGCAGAAACACCGGCGGAACCGATGAGAGGATTGATCTTGTTTTTCAAGAACAGATTCATAAATTTAGCAAGCAATACACCGCCTGCGGTGCCAAAGCCGAACGCGACGATACCCATACCAAGGATCATGAGCGTCTTGATGTCGAGGAACGCTTCAGCAGTTGCGGTCGCACCGACCGAAATACCCAAAAAGATGGTAATGATATTCATCAGCTCGTTTTGTGCGGCTTTGGTAATACGCTCCACCACACCGCTTTCTTTCATCAGGTTACCCAACATCAGACAACCGATCAGAGGGGTTGCGGAGGGAACCAAGAGGGAAACGAAAACGGTAACGGCAATCGGGAAGAGAATTTTCTCTTTCTTGGAAACAGTACGCAGTTCCTTCATCACGATCATACGTTCCTTTTTGGTGGTAAGGGCTTTCATAATCGGGGGCTGAATGAAGGGAACGAGGGCCATATAGGAATAGGCGGCAACCGCGATCGGTCCGAGCAAGTGAGGCGCCAATTTCGAAGTGACAAAAATGGCGGTAGGACCGTCCGCGCCGCCGATAATACCGATCGAGGATGCTTCAAACGGGGTAAAGCCGAGCGTTACGGCGGCAAAATAAGTGATAAAAATGCCAAGCTGAGCCGCAGCACCGAGCAGAAGACTCTTGGGATTGGCAATCAAAGGACCGAAGTCGGTCATCGCGCCGATACCAAGAAAAATCAAGCAGGGATAGATACCCAGTTTAATGCCGAGGTAAAGGTAATCCAGAAGACCGCCGCCATTGGCAAATTCAGCCCAATGAATATGACCGCCTTCGAAGAATTGGGGATGGTACATTTCGGCACCCGGCAAATTGGTCAAAAGCATACCGAATGCGATCGGAAGCAAAAGCAAGGGTTCGAACTTTTTGACAACGGCAAGGTAAATCAAAAGGAACGAAATGATCAGCATCACAAGTACTTTCCAGTTTTCCAAGATATTTCTGAAAATTTTTACAAAACCGGTTTGGTCTAAAAAGTTTTTGATGATTTCACCCTTGGAAGCGGATTCTGTTTGCACGCTTTCTTCCTGCGCAGTAGCTACAGCGTCTTCCGGTACTTGCGAATCGTTTTCGCTCGCAAAAACCGGTAACGAGAGGCAAGACAAAACAAGAAGAATGGAAAGGAGAATGATCGGTGTTCTTTTCATCATAAACACCTCAAATTATGCGATGGTGCAGAGATTCGCACCCGATTCGACCGTTGCACCTTTGGTAACAGTAACGGAAGAGACGGTACCGTCAGCAGGGGACATAATCTCGTTTTCCATTTTCATTGCTTCGAGAACGAAGAGAACGTCGCCTTTTTTGACACTCTGACCGGCAGTTACGTTAACGGCAAGAATGGTGCCGGGCATGGGAGCAGTCACGCTTTCACCGCCGGCAGAAGCCGACGCGGCAGGAGAAGCGGCAGGTGCGGGAGCAGCCGCGGGTGCGGTCGCGCCGTCGATCAGTTCGATTTCAACTTCATAAGAAGTTCCGTTTACATTCACACGATATTTTTTCATTGTTCTATTCTCCTCAAATTAGATCTTTTTGATAGAAACGATGCGGATTGCATTCACATCGACGCCGCTTTCTTCGGCAATGGCAGCACCAATGGCGGCAATGACCTCCTGTCGGTTGGCAAACTTCGAAGGAGCGGGGGATGGCTTACTTTCCGGAGTAGCGAGTCCTTGGTGGATGGAGTCGTTTTGTTGTCCGACACGGCAAACGGCGCCCAATATTTTGCAAAGCGCAATGATACAAATCAATCCGACAAAGACAGTTCCAAGCCCCATTGCGATGACAAACCAACTTTCAATTTCTGACATAGGTATATCCTCCTTTTGATATTCCAATCATATATACGATACTACAAAAAAGCATTAATTTCAATATCAATTTCACTTTTCAATCTGATTTCGTCCTTGAATGCGTATTATTTGCTTTTCTTTGTCATTTTTTGGTTAAGAATCATATTGTAATTTCCATAAAAACATGTTATAATTGTAAAAAATTTCTTTGCTTGTAGAGGGTTTCATGGAAAAAAGACAGTTAAATGAAGAGGAACGCGCCAGACTTACATCATTCCTGTTTCCTGACGTTGTTCTTACAGCGGATGATATAGAAAAGAAATTTCCGCCTCGCGAACTGAAAGAAGGGGCAGTCGTTTCCAGAATGGCACCCAGTCCCACCGGTTTTGTCCATTTGGGCAATCTGGTTCAAGGGCTGACTTCCGAAAGAATGTGCCACCAGTCGGACGGCGTTTTGTTTTTGCGCGTGGAAGATACCGATGCCAAAAGGGAAGTGTCCGGCGCAATCGAAACCTTGATCGAATCCCTTTCTCATTACGGAATCCGTTTTGACGAAGGAGCAACTCTGGATGGCGATTCCGGCTCTTACGGTCCTTACCGACAACGCCAACGCAAAGAAATTTATCACGTTTTTGCGAAGAAACTGTTCTTGGAAGGTCTGGCTTACCCCTGTTTTTGCACAGAAGATGAATTGACCGCAATTCACGAACAGCAGGAAAAAGAAAAAGCAAATTACGGCTACTTCGGCAAGTGGGCAAAGTGGCGTGACGCCTCCGAGTGCGATATCATGGCAGCACTGGAACAGAAGCTGCCGTGGGTGTTGCGTTTCCGCTCCACCGGCTCAATTGAAAACAAGGTCAAAATTACCGACCTGATCAAAGGCCCAATGGAATTGACAGAAAACGATATTGACCACGTCCTATTAAAATCAGACGGCATTCCGACCTATCATTTTGCACACGCGATCGACGATCATTTTATGCGCACCACGCACGTGGTACGCGGCGACGAATGGATCTCGACCCTGCCGTTCCACATTCAGTTGTTCCGCGCTTTGAATTTCAAGCTTCCCAAGTTTGTCCACATCGGACCGCTCATGAAAATGGACGGCAGCAGCAAACGAAAGCTTTCCAAGAGAAAAGATCCGGAATTGGCTTTGACCTACTATAAGGCAAAGGGCTTTCCGACAAAGTCCGTATA
>JAZNNH010000019.1:0-27917 GCA_045580105.1 Eubacteriales bacterium
CGCTTGTAAAAACGCTTGTATCGCTTGTAAAAAATGTGAAAAAGTATGTCCCAACGGTGCCATTACCGTGCAAAACAATCTGGCAGTTGTCAACTATGAAACGTGCACCAAATGTCAGGTCTGTGTCGGTGAATGTCCGACTGGCTGCTTGAAAGCGCTCATTTTCCCCGATATTCCCGAATCTGTTAACTACGACGATTTGATCAACTGATATGGTCAAAAGACCGTGTTTTGACCGACGCCGTCGGCGTAACGACGCCATCTTGATTCTCGTCGTTTTGGCTTTGGTAGCGATCGGAATCACGTATTTGTTTTTGTTTCGTGAGCCGGGGGCGTTTGTCAAGGTCACGATCGACGGGCAGCTTTACGGAGAATATCCTCTCTCGGAAAATCGGGTTGAGATCATTTCCGCGGGTTCCAATGCCGATCAGCGCAACGTTCTTGTGATATACGAGGGAAAAGCGTTCGTCAAAGAAGCCAATTGTCCCGACGGCATCTGCTCGGATCATCGAGCCGTATTTCGCGATGGGGAATCGATCATTTGTCTGCCGCACCGCGTGGTAATAACGGTCGTATCGGAACAAACCAAATCTAATTTGGATGCAATCGCTTGAGGGATTTTATGAAGAACCGTTCCAAAATAATTGCCTTTATGGGCATCGGTACCGCTTTGGCGTTGATTTTGGCTTACGTTGAAACTCTTCTGCCGCCCCTCTTTACAAGCTTACCCGGCATCAAAATGGGTTTGCCGAATATCGTGATCGTGTTTTTGCTGTATCGCTGCGGCGCAAAGCATGCGTTTGGCGTATCTCTTCTGCGAACGGTGTTGGCAGCGGTGCTTTTCGGTAATCCGCTTTCTTTTGCCTACAGCGTTGCCGGCGCGCTTTCAAGTTTTATCGTTATGGCTCTTTTGCGTCGCTTCGATCTTTTTTCCATGGTCGGAGTCAGTGTTGCCGGTGGGATTGCGCACAATATCGGGCAAATTGCGACGGCGATTTTACTGCTTGAAACCGTAGAACTCGGATATTATCTGGTGTTCCTCGCTCTTTCCGGCTTATCTGCCGGGATCCTTGTCGGACTTTGCGCAGCTTTCCTTTTTAAAAAACTTCCATCATAGGAAATCATATCAAAATCCAATCCGAACAATCGGATTGATACAAAAAAGGGGGCTTTTTCCTTTTTTGTTATTTGGGATAAAGATTATGAAACGAAGAATACGATGTATCGCATTGCTTGTCTGTTTACTTCTTCCTTTTGTACTTTCTTCTTGCTCTTCTGTTTCGACGAGCAAGCCCTATACGGCGCAGTCTTTTGACTATTTTGATACGGTAACCACCATCACGGGCTATGCCGAATCAAAAGAGGAATTCGACGCTGTCGCGGCGGATATTTTTGCTCAACTTTCAAAGTATCATAAGCTCTATTCGATTTATGAAAGTTTTGACGGAATGGAAAACCTGTGCACCGTCAATCAATCAGATACGGCACTTTCGGTCGATGAAAGAATCATAGATCTGATGCTGTATGCCAAAAAAATGTATGACGAAACCGATGGGATGCTGAACGTGGCGATGGGGGGCGTACTTTCCCTCTGGCACGAGTGCCGAACCCGAGCGCTGGAAAATCCCGATCAGGCGTCGTTGCCTTCCAAGGAAGAACTTGATTTTGCTTCCCAGCATACAAATATCAACGATTTGCTGATCGATGAAGATCAGGCGACCATCGAGCGATGCGATCCTCTGATGAAAATCGACGTCGGTGCCGTTGCTAAGGGCTATGCAATTGAGCAGATTGCGCAGGAGCTGGAACAAAAGGGGATAAATGGGTATCTGATCAACGTCGGCGGTAATATCCGTACCCTTGGTGTCAAGCCGAACGGAAACGCTTGGTCTGTCGGCATTGAAAATCCAAAGGAGGGCGAATCCTATCTTGCCACTTTACAGTTGCTTGGAAACGTTTCCGTAGCGACCAGCGGTTCCTATCAAAGATATTTTACCTTCGAAGGTCAGCGATATTGTCATATCATTGATCCGCAAACACAAATGCCTGCCAATGGCTTTCTGTCGGTTTCGGTGATCAGCTCCGATTCCGCTCTTTCGGATTCACTGTCCACGGCACTGTTTTGTATGTCTTACGAAACTGGGCGAGCTTTGGTGGAACGGATGCCGAAGGTCGAGGCGATCTGGGTCAAAGAAAACGGGGAATCGGTTCATTCCTCCGGCTTTGACGGATACGTAAAACAATAAAAAAAAACGGCACGGTGTTTTTTTTCGTGATAATCTCTTTCTTATTTATCTTCTTTGTGATATAATAAGAAAAATGAGTTCGGAGAGGGAAGATGACACACAAATTGTTTTTGGAAGCAATCGTAAAGTTTTTCTGCGGTGTTTTGCTGGTCGCTTTGCTGATCTTTTTGCCGGCAGGAACGCTTTTGTTTTGGAACGGTTGGCTTTTGATCCCACTTTTTCTTTGTCATGATTAAGCTTGAAGGTAAGAGTTTGAAATCTCATAAAAAGAAGATGATCGTTCCCATTCTTGTGACGGTTCTTTTGATCCTTTACGATATCGCATACTTTGCTCTTCTCATTTCTCTTTTTGAGGGGCTTTGGAAGTATGCCTTGGGTATCATTCCGGTTGTCATTTCCTGCGTTATGATTTGGGTCTGCGCGGAACGAATTTTTGAAATCAAGAAAGGAGAAGAAGATGATCTTAGTCAATACTGATTTTATCACAGGAAAAGAAATTGAAACGCTTGGTCTTGTCAAAGGCAGCACCATCCAATCCAAACACATCGGAAAGGATATTATGCAGAGCTTCAAGACACTGGTCGGGGGGGAGCTGAAAGCGTACAATGAAATGATGAACGAGGCGCGTGCGCTTGCCACCAAACGAATGGTCGCGGAAGCACAAGCGCTCGGAGCAGACGCGGTGATCAACGTTCGCTATGCTTCTTCGGCTGTGATGCAAGGCGCGGCAGAAGTGATTGTGTACGGTACCGCCGTCAAGTTTTCAGAACGATAAGAAAAAAAGAAAAAGCACCCATTGGGTGCTTTTTTTATGAAAAGAGTTCGGTGGAAAGATATCGGTCACCGGTGTCGGGGAGAAGAACGACAATGGTTTTCGACAAAAAGCGCTCTTCCTTTGCCAGATCCATAGCACAAGATAAGGCGGCACCGGAAGAAATGCCTGCCAATATCCCTTCCTTGGTGGCAAGAAGACGAGCCGCACGATACGATTCTTTTTCCGTTTTGCAGGAAACGGCATCGTAAATGTTTGTGTTCAAAATCGCGGGGATAAAGCCCGCGCCGATTCCTTGAATGCCGTGAGGGCCTTTTTCGCCGCCGGACAGAACAGGGGAAGCTTTGGGTTCCACGGCGACGATGTGAATGTTTTTGTTTTTGCTTTTCAAATATTCACCCACACCCGTAATGGTTCCACCCGTTCCCACGGTACAAACAAAGGCATCGACCGCGCCGTTGCTGTCTTCCCAAATTTCAGGACCGGTGGTCAGAAAATGTGCCTTGGGATTAGATGGAGAATCAAACTGTCCGGGAAGAAAGCTTTTGGGGATGCTTTCGTTGAGTTCTTTTGCTTTTTCAATGGCGCCGTCCATTCCGCGATCGCCTGGGGTAAGCACGACTTCGGCGCCCAATGCTTTCAGAAGCCGTTGGCGCTCCACACTCATGGTTTCGGGCATGGTAAGTATCGCTTTGTATCCTTTGGAAGCGGCAAGCGCGGCAAGAGAGATGCCGGTGTTTCCGCTGGTCGGTTCAATGATGGTGGAACCTGAAGAAAGGAGACCTTGACTCTCTGCATCACGGATCATTTGCATCGCCACGCGCACCTTTGCACTGCCGGTGGGATTTAAATGTTCCATTTTTGCTACGATTTTAGCTTTCGATCCGATTGCTTCTTCCATATTTTTCAATCGAAAGAGAGGGGTTTTTCCGATCAGGTCCTCAAAGTTTTGAACGATCATAATTTTGCTCCTTGTTGTTATGATTCTATTATATGAAATTTTTCCATTCCGTCAAGATGGGAATGAGGGTATTTTCCCAAACATAGAATCAAAAAAGAATGAATTCGAACCTTGTCAAAGCGCTTTTGTTTTGATATACTGAACGTGTTACATAAGGAGGTTACAATGCAGGAACCGATCAATCAAGAAAAGAAGACCCTCAAAGAATATTTATCCGGCAAAACGGCAAAAGTGGTTATTATTTCCACGCTTTCTGTTTTGCTTCTTGCCATTGTTTGTATTTTTTTCTTCTTGGGTTTGAATAAGGGATGGTTTGATTCCATATTTTTGCACAAAACCGAATCAAGCACCCAGAATGCAACACAGGAAGAGAGCTTATCTCAGGAGGAGAGTATGGAACGAGAAACGTTTCCTGCCATCGCAGACGATGAGATGCGTGGCACGTACATCGCAAGTGTTTTAAATATTAATTATCCGTCCCGACCCGGGTTGGGAGAAGAACAGCTGAAAAAGGAACTGGATTCCATTGTTTCGGTCAGCCGCGATGCGGGGCTGGACACCTTGTTTTTCCAAGTTCGCCCGACAGCCGATTCGCTGTATCCTTCTGAAATTTTCCCCACTTCTCGCTATTTGGTTGAGAAGGAAGGAGATCCGATCTCTTTTGATTCCTTGGCTTATTTGGTTGAAAAGGCAGAGGAATACAATATGCAGGTGGTCGCGTGGGTCAACCCCTACCGCGTCACCAATTTCAAATCGGAAAGCAAAGACGAGGCACTTGCTGCCCTTTCGGAACACAATCCCGCCAAACTCAATCCCGATTGGACCGTGTTCTACGGCGGAAAGCTCTATTACAACCCCGCGCTTTCCGAAGTTCAGGATTTGATTTGCGCCGGCGTTCGCGAGATTTGCGAAAATTATGCCGTTGCCGGTGTTTTGTACGACGATTATTTTTATCCCTATAAAGTATCCGGTCAGACCTTTGACGATGCAAAGGAATTTGCGGGCTACAAGGGAACGCTTTCTCTTGAGGATTGGCGTCGCGACAACGTCAATCGTATGGTGAAAAAAAGCTATGAAACGGTAAAGTCGGTGTCGCAGGATTTGACGTTTGGCATCAGCCCCTTCGGCATTTGGCAAAACTCCTCTTCCGATCCGAAGGGAAGTGACACCGCAGGTACCGAGGCGTATTCGGAGCTTTATTGCGATGCTTTGGCTTGGGTCGAGGGTGGTTATGTCGATTACCTTGCCCCGCAGATCTATTGGGAAAGAGGGGCCGCCAAACGAGATTTTGATACCCTGACCCGCTGGTGGAGTGCGCAGGTGGACGGAACGGACGTGAAGCTCTATATTTCCCACGCCGCCTATAAAGTGCCGGACTTTGCTTTGGGTGCTGAGGAGATCATTTCTCAGATTTCCTATGCCAGATCCTATATGGGTGTTGGCGGAAGCATTCTTTACGGCTTTGACGATATCAAGAAAAACACCAAGGGTCTTTTGGATCGCTTGCATGCGTTTTATGCCGAGCCCTATCAGGAGAAAATCTCGTTTTTGCCCACTTCGGGGGTGCAGTTTTTACGTCCGACCAATGGACTAAAGACCGCAAAAAATGCACAGTTTGTTTCCGTTGCATCCGATCCGCGCTATCCGGTCTATTCCGATTACGGAAAGGTGGGGCGAACCAAAAGCGGCTTTTTTTCTCATCTGATGACGCTTACCGAAGGCAAGAATACGCTCACCTTCACCCAAAACGGCGTTGATTACTCCTTGACCGTCACCAAACAAAGCGGCTCATCTTCTAAAGACCAAACGCTTTCCTCGTTTCAAATTGCCTCGTTTTCTCCCTCGGATGAAGGCGGCGTCTATCTTTCTTCCGGTCAGTCGATTCCACTTTCCTTGACCGCACCGGTCGGATGTACCGTAAAAGCGATTTTAGACGGGAAGGAATATGGATTAAAGCCCACAAAAAATCCGAAAGGGGACAATGAACTCTTAAAAGAGGTTTACGAAGGAAATCTTTTGCTGGATTGTGCGCTGACTTCCGATGCCCCCGTTTCCAAAGGCGTGATTGTGTTCACCTGCGAGAAAAATGGAAGCGTTTTGAAAAAAAACGGACCGGAAGTGTTTGTCATTCCCGATTCCGTTTGTCTTCTTGCCAAAGTGAAAAACGACTATTCTTATCTGAAAATTGCGCCCGATAGTTCCTTTTATGAGGATTTTACCCCTGCTTCCGAGGGGATGACCGATCGCGTGCTCGCAAAATTTGACGGGTATTATAAGCTTTCCTTTGGCGGATACATTGCTGCCGAGAACGTCGATTGCTTTATAGCTGCGAGCGAAATGAAGAGCGTTCTTTCTTCCGTCGAAGCCGATGCGGATGATCTTAGCACTCGCTTTACGCTTTCCCTTGGCGCGGCGCCTGCTTTGACGTTTCGATTGGATGAGAAGACCGCGACGGTAACATTCTTTGAAACATCTTGCGACGGCAAACGGAACATCGATCTTCCCCCAAACGATTGCCTGTTTTCCTCGGCAACCCTTGCGCCGGGAAAGGACGGAACGGCTGTGCTTTCCTTGACGCTGCGAAGTGAAAAAAACTATTACGGCTTTTCCTATTTCTATGACGAGGGAAAGGTGATTTTGCAATTCCGTCAGCCCTCTTCTTTGGAAGAAGGAGAAAAACCGCTCTTTGGAAAAACCGTTCTTTTGGATGCCGGCCACGGCGGGAACGACAGCGGTGCGCTTGGTTTTGCAAGCGGCTTTCACGAAAAAGACCTCAATATCGCCATTGTTTTGGAACTGGCAAAATCAATGGAAGAGTTGGGCGCCACGGTGATTCTTTCCCGAAGCGCGGATGAAACGGTTACTTTGAATCAGCGAATGGATCTTTTGACCGAAACCAATCCCGATCTTTCGATTTCCATTCACCACAATTCCGTGGATGAAGCGGCAAATGCCAACAAAACCAAAGGAACCCTTGGGCTTTATTGGTCGCCGTCCGGTGTTTCGTTAACGGATCATATCAGAGAAGGCGTATCCGACGTGATCGGCTCTTATGACAAAGGTACCCGCCGACAAGAACTTGCTCTTTGCCGAAACTATCGCTTTCCGCAAACCCTTCTTGAGGTGGGATATATTTGCAATCCTGCGGAATTTCAATGGGCACTTCGATCCGATTACAGCAAAACGGTTGCCGATGCCGTGGCAGAAGGCGTTTTGAATTGGTATCGGATGCAAGAGGCATATCGGGAGGAACCGATTGTATGACAGTGCCGATTGTGTTTGGGTGCTTGAGCGCTCTTTTTGCTCTTTTGCTTTTTTATTTTTTAGATTTAACGCTCTTTTGGCTTTTCCAAAACCGTGCGTTTTCCCGTCGATATGATGATCCGCAATACCGTTTGTATTTGGAAGAAAAGCAGAAAAAAACCAAACGAAACAAAAAGAAAAACTACTATCTGTATCTTTTAATTAAGACGCTGATTCTGGAAAACGAATCGAAAAAAGCCGCTTCGTTGCTGCCTTTTTTGAAAGAGGATCGTCTGCTTGGCATAGAAAAAAGAAGCATTCAAATTTGAATGCTTCTTTTCTTTTTTTGTAGGATATGTCTTATGCTTCGGGCTGGGGAGCTTCAACGGGGCAAACGCCAGCGCAAGCGCCGCATTCGATGCAAGCCTCTTTTTCAATTACAGCTTTGCCGTCTTTTTCGCTGATTGCGTTAACAGGGCATTCGTCTACACAAGCCATGCAGCCCAGACATTCGTCAGAAATGATGTAAGCCATTTTTGTACCTCCAAAAAATTGATATATTCATTATAACACTACTTTTTAAAAATTCAATAGTTTTGGCGAATTTTATTAATTTTACAAGATTGGAATTTATTTTTGGTTTTTTCGGAATCAGGGGTGGGATTTTTCTTTTGTTTGGGAATCACTTTTAAGTCCTCGGCAAGGAACGGAACGATGTTTTCCGGATCCGAGTCAAGCTTGACTTTGCATTTTCCACTCAAAATGTTTGACTCCACCACAACGCCGTTTCCTTGCGGGGTTGAAACGAGACTGTCGGCACGGGGACATTTCTTTGCCGCTTCCGTATACACGTCGTTTTCATAGCGCAGACAACACATCAGTCTTCCGCAGGTTCCGCTGATTTTGGTGGGGTTCAGGGAGAGGTTTTGTTCCTTTGCCATTTTGATGGAAACTTGCTGAAAATCATCTAAAAACGAACTACAGCAAAGAGGTCTGCCGCAAATTCCAAGTCCGCCCAACTGCTTGGCTTCGTCACGGACACCGATCTGTCTTAATTCAATACGTGTTTTGAAAACCGAAGCCATATCTTTGACAAATTCGCGGAAATCGACCCGTCCCTCGGAGGTGAAATAAAAGATGAGTTTCGAACGGTCAAACGAACATTCCACGTCGGAAAGTGCCATATCTAAGCCGTGTTCTGCAACCTTTTCGTGGAAGATTTTTCTGGCGCTTTGCTCTAATTTTTTGTTCTCTTCGTTTTTCTCTAAGTCCGTTTCATCGGCTTTTCTCAAAACCTTTTTCAAAGGAAGGTGTGCGTCTTTCTCCTGTGTCATACGATTGGGGGTGCTGACGATACCGAATTCTTTTCCCTGACTGGTTTCTACAATGACAGCTTCCCCCATTTGAAACGTCATACCGCAAGGATCAAAGGAATAGATCTTTCCGGCAGGGCGGAAACGGATGCCGACCACTTCCAGTTTCGTTTCTTCCGAAGCTACTTCCTGATCCGGAATTTCTTCTGCAATCGGTTCCGGCATCGGGAGGGGAGCCGGTTCGAGGGTCTGTTCGGGAGCAGGGAAAACGGTTTCTTCCGCGCTCGGCGTTTGTATTTGGTTTTCTATATTCTTTTGTTTTGTTTTTTTTCCATAACGACGGCGTCGTCTGAAATTTTTGTTTTTTGGAGTTTGATTGTTATCCATTGTGTTCCTTTTTAATTAAAATCTGAAAATTTCAGGTCCTTGGAATATACGACTTTGATATCCGCACCCACTGCCTGAAGTTTTGCGATCAGGTCTTCATAACCGCGGAAAATATGGTAAATTTCGTCGATTTCGGTGATGCCTTCTGCTGCCAAACCGGCAATGACCATCGCGCAACCGGCGCGCAAATCCACGGCACGAACCGAAGCCCCTTTCAAGTGATCAATGCCTTCAATTTCAACGGTTCTGCCGCTGATGTTGATCTTCGCGCCCATTCGTTTGAGCTCTTCCACGTAGCGGAATCGTGAATCCCATACGCTCTCCGTTAAACGGGAAAGACCGTTGGCAAGACAAAGCAGAACGCTCATCTGAGGATGCAAATCGGTGGGAAATCCGGGATAGGGCAGGGTTTTGACGTTGACTCTCTTCAAGGGAGCACCCCCGCGCTTGACGGTGAGGGTATCATCCTCTTCTTCCACCTCAACGCCCATTTCGCAAAGCTTTGCGGTGACAGAGTCAAGGTGCTTGGGGATGATGTTTGTAATGCGCAAATTGCCGCCTGTTGCAGCAGCAAGGATCATAAAGGTACCGGCTTCAATCATATCGGGGATGATGGTGTAATTGACACCGTGAAGCTTTTTGACACCGCGGATCTTAATCACGTCCGTACCTGCACCGCTGATATCTGCGCCGCAAGCATTGAGAAAGTTTGCAGTATCAACGATATGCGGTTCGTGTGCGGCATTTTCAATGACGGTCACGCCCTCCGCCTTCACAGCAGCAAGCATCACGTTAATCGTACCGCCGACCGTTACCATATCCATGTAAACCGAAGAGCCGCGCAAAACGCCGTCTTTGGCAGTCGCTTCTATGTATCCGCCGTCCACCTTGACCTCGCATCCGAGCGACTCAAAGCCCTTGATGTGCTGGTCGATGGGGCGTACGCCGAAATCACAACCGCCGGGAAGACCCACAAACGCTCTGCCGAAACGACCCAATTCCGCACCGATCAGATAGTAGGATGCGCGCATCTTGCTGACCAGCTCGTAAGGGGCGATGCCGGGAGAAACGAAAGAAGAGTCGATCTCAACGGTATTTTTTCCAATTTTATTGACTTTTACGCCGAGCGATTCGAGAATTTGCAGAGAAACGTTGACGTCGCTGATATCAGGCAGATTTTCAATGACACATTTATCTTCTGTTAAAATGGTTGACAGGATGATGGCAACCGCTGCGTTTTTCATTCCCGAAACGGGAATCTGTCCAACCAATGGCTTTCCGCCGGAGATGATAATTTTTCCTTTGCTTGTATCCATAGTAAAAAGGGGTGATCCTTTCACAAGTACTTTGATCCGTGTGCTCACAGGGCAAACAAATAAATTATATCAAAAAACACGAAGTATTTCAAGGGGCTAAATCGGATTGCAAAGCGTGTTTCGGTTTGTTTTTGCCCAAGGAGAAACAAGACCACATCGTTATGATATGAAAAAACAAAAAAACGGTGATATGAAAACAATCACGATCTTGTGAGTTTTTGCGCAGTTAAATGAAAACTGGTGAGTGCCGAAAATAGGTTGACATTTTGTTCTGCCGCGCGTTCCAAATTTTCAATCAGATCAAACAGCTCCATTGCGGCAGTGGGGGACAGAATGCTGGCAAGGTCTTTGACAAAAACAGCATCGGCAAAGAACTCCGGCTTGCTTTTTTGGTAGCGGTTACAGATCAGATCGCGCAGGGCGAGTTTGAACATCGGAAGCAGGCGTGTAAGATCCTGACGTGAAAGTGCGCCGGGTGGCAAGGCCTGACAAAGCTTGATGAAACCGGCACCGTCCATCAGTAAGGAAAAATAGTGTAAAACGGTTTTTCTTGCGTCTGCCAAAACAGTATCGTTTAGGATCGCTTTCGCTTTTCCCAAAGAACCCGCAGAAAGCAAAACGGCGTTTTCAATTTTTTCCAAATCGTCGGTTTCCTTTTTCAACTCTTGCGAGATGATTTCATCGGAAAGCGGCTCGGTACGCAATTTTACGGCGCGACTGCGAACGGTGGGTAAAAGCTTGGTCAAATCTTCGGTCAAGAGGAAAAAGACCGTTTGCGGACGCGGCTCTTCAATGCTTTTCAAAAGAGCGTTTTGTGCTTCCTTTTTCATTTTCTCGGCGTGATGGATGATAAACACGCGCCAATCCGACTGGGTGGGGAGCATATGCGTTCCTTGAAGCATGTCACGAACGGCAGAAACCGGAATGCTTTTTCCTTCCTCTTCGGGAGAAAGCTCGATCACGTCCACGTGCCCGTGCTGTAAAACACTGCGGCAGTTTTGACAGAAAAGGCAGGGGGAAGCGTCGGGGTTGGGATTCGAACACATCAAAGCGGCGGCAACATACCTTGCAATGGTGCGCTTTCCGGTCCCATTTACACCGGTGATTACGTAACAACCGGCGACTCTCTTTTGACGAATAGCGGAAAGCAGAGAGGAAAGCAGGGGGGCGTTTCCGAAAACGGCTTGCATGGTTATGCCTTTTCGTAGTGCTCCACGTCTACCACAAAAATGGTGGCGCCGCCGATGGTAATTTCAACGGGGTAGGGGGCGATTCCGGGATTGTAGTGGGCATAATCCACCGGCATCAGCTGTGTTCTTCTTCTGGAGTGCTCTTTGATCAGAGAAATGGCTTTTTCAACCTCATCGTCTTCCAAGCAGGAGATAAAGGTGGTGTTACCTTTCATCAAGAAAACGCCTGTGGAAGCAAGTTTTGTAACAGGAATGTGTTCTTGGCTTAACACTTTCATTACGTCGGGGGCGTCATCGTTGTTCACGATTGCAAATACCATTTTCATATTGGAATCCTCCTATCAATCAGTCGTTCCAGATAATATATATATCCTGTTTATAGTATACCACAAAGGAAGGTGCTTGTCAAAATAAATGTTACAAAATTTTGAATATTTTCCCGACTGAAAAAAGTCCGGATTTCTCCGGACCGTAAGGGTTTTCAGAAAAGGTTCCGTGTGACGCAAAATTTCGTTTCAAATTCAAGAAACTAAGTTGATTGAGAAGAAAAAAACACAGGAAGTGTTTCCTGTGTTTTTTTCATTTTTTTATTCGGTTCTTAACGCTTCCACGGGATCTTTCTTTGCCGCATAACGCGAGGGGACAAGACCCGCGATAAAGGATAGGAGGACACTGACCAAAATCAAACTGTAACCTCCGACGGGAAGAGCGGCGCCGATCGTGGGAATTCCGGTCAAATGTCGGATGATGATATTGATCGGAATGATCAGAAGAAGGGCAATTCCGATGCCGATGACACCGGCGGCAAAGCCCTCGATGATGCTTTCTGCGTTGAACACGCGGGAAATATCTTTCTTGGAGGCGCCGATTGCACGAAGAATACCGATTTCTTTGGTTCTTTCCAAAACGGAAATATAGGTGATGATGCCGATCATAATGGAGGAAACCACCAGCGAAATGGAAACAAATGCAACCAAAACGTAAGAGATGGCGTTGATGATGGTGGCAATGCCGGACATCATAATGGCGAACAGATCCGTGTATTCAATCTTATCGTCTTCCTCTTTGCTGTCGTTGTATTTTTCGATCAGATCCGAGATCATATCCTTGTTTTCAAAGGTGTCGGTGTAGATGTTAATGGCACTGGGGCTTTCCTTTTTCACCAAACCGATCAATTTCAAATTTTCATCCAGTGTGCTTGTGGAATGCGTGGCGGGCATATAACGATCGTAGAGAGAAACGTATTGCTCGGCGGTGTAAGAGGTGGGGTTGTTTAGAGAGGTATCCAGCATCATCGCAAGATTCTCTTGCGGCACGGCGGCAAGATTTGCCTTGACGGAGGCGGCGTATTGCTCGGAAATTTGGGCTTTCATCTCTTCCTTGATGGCAGAACGAAGCTCGTCATCCGTCATATTGGCAATATAGCTTTCGATATAGGAAACGTCCGTTCCTTCCTGCTCTTTGGAGGCGATAGACTGCATCACTTGCGTTTCCAGTTCCTGTCTTGACATAGCATCAAGGGAAGATAAGCCATTCTGAAGATATTCTTCCGAGGGGGTGGAGGCAATCTCGGTATAGATGCCCGCTTTTTGATCGGTCGGCAGAGTCGAGAGATATTCTTTGATCATCGTCTTTTTTTCTTCGTCGGTGTAGTCGACAAAATCCTCGGGCAAAAAGGGAAGATCCAAAAGAATATCACGCTCGGGCGTTTCGATCTGTTCTTGAATCAAAGCGCTTTCCTGCGTCAATTTCAAAAGATGCTGGGTCAATTCGGAAGTGTAGCCCAAAGCGGCGGTGAGCATTCCCGAATTGGCGTTTTCATTCAAGCGAACGATGCCGGAAATCTTCACGTTCACGCCTTTGTCACTGCCGAACAAATAGTCGATGCCCTTTTCGGTTTCGGCAAGATGGGTGTAGCCGCCGTTCGCGTTTTTCTGATAGAGATCGGTGGGTAGGAAAATTTTGAATTCCTTGTCACAGATCGCCTCATAGCTCCAAGAGGTAAACTCGGTGTCCAATTGGTCGCCTTTTTGGGACAGAAGCATATCTTCCACGATTTTTTCGGTGGAAACGATCCCCAATCCGCAAAGCACCATATCGCTCAGTTCGTTGTTTTCATCGACCACAAGCACCACTTCGTCGTAGCCCCGAGGCCAAGAGCCGTAAATGACGTCGTACTGCTCTTCCAATAAGGGGCTGATTCCGGTTCCGTCTTCTTTGGGGAGCATTTCCTGCCAAAGTTTGATGGAATCAAATCCCATTTGGGAAGCGCCGGGGGAGGACATTCCCGCCATCGCGTTTTCATTCATCCCCATACCGGCGAAAACGGTTTTCATCACTTCTTCCATATCGCTTTTTACGATGTTTCCGTCTTCATCCTTGGTGTAGATGTTCAAATCCAGATCGTAGCTGTACTGAATGTTGGAAATATATTGACGAATTTCTTCGTTGGTATCCAAAAATTCTTTGAAAAGGGTCAGATTGTTGGTTTGCGTTTGTGCGTTGTTCAAGGAATTGATCATCTTGTGCATCACGCGGGAGGAATAAACCGCATCCCGATCGTGCTGACCTTCTTCGTTTTCCTGATTGATTCCCATCAAGGTCGTCATCAGAGCAGACATATCCACCGTCTGCGCTTGAATGGAAAGCGGGTAACTGGACAGCGTTTCTTCTTGTACACTGTGAATATATGCGTTGATGCCGTTGGACAGGGAAAGGATCAGCGCGATGCCGATGATGCCGATCGAGCCGGCGAACGAGGTGAGAATGGTTCTGCCTTTTTTTGTCATGAGGTTGTTCATAGAAAGGGAAAGGGCAGTAAAGAAGCCCATCGTGGGCTTTGGTTCGGGCTTTGCCGCTTTCTTTTCTGCGGCCTCTTCCACGCCGTCAAAGGGCTTGGTGTCGTCCACGACGGCACCGTCCAAGAGCTTGACGATTCGGGTGGAATATTCCTCGGCAAGAGAGGGGTTGTGCGTGACCATAATGACCAGTTTATCTTTGGAGATTTCCTTCAAGATTTCCATAATTTGGATGCTGGTCACGGAATCCAGTGCACCCGTAGGTTCGTCAGCCAAGAGAATATCGGGGTCGTTGACCAGTGCGCGTGCAATGGCGACGCGTTGCATTTGACCGCCGGAAAGCTGGTTGGGACGCTTTTTCATTTGATCTTTCAGACCCACTTTTTCCAGTGCCGTTTCCGCTTTTTTTCTTCTTTGTGTTTTGGAAACACCGGAGAGGGTCAGTGCCAATTCCACGTTGGCAAGAACGCTCTGGTGCGGAATGAGATTATAGCTTTGGAACACAAAGCCGATGGAGTGATTGCGGTAGGTATCCCAATCCGAATCCCGAAAATCTTTGGTACTCTTTCCGCTGATCACAAGATCGCCGGAGGTGTAGTGATCCAGCCCGCCAATGATGTTCAGAAGCGTGGTTTTGCCGCAACCGGAGGGACCTAAAATGGAAACGAATTCGTTTTTGCGGAATGCAATGCTCACACCTTTGAGCGCTTCCACCTTGTCACTTTCGGTTCGGTATTCTTTTTCGACATCAATCAGTTTCAGCATGGTTTCGCCTTTCTTTTGTTTACAGGGGAAGTGATTTTAAGAGGATTATAACAGATGATTTTTAACCGGTTGTGAATAATGTGTGCAGCTTTTCAAAGAAAGAAAAAAGTTATTTTTTGGTCACTTTTTTCACGTCTTCGCGCGTTCCCATCACAAGGATGTGGGTGTTTTTCTCAAATAAGAAATTGGGTGAGTTGATAGGGTGAATTTTGCCGAATGCTTTGCTTGCCAGAACGGTTAAGGAATACTTTGCGCGGAAATCCATTTCTCTTAAGGTTCTTCCCACCCATTCGTCTTTGACCGAGATTTCAAAAACGTAAAAATCATTTGCCAATTCAAAGGAGTCGAAAATGCTGTCGCTGCTCACGTTCATTGCCACTCTTTTGGCAACGTCGTTTTCCGGATAAATGATGACGTCCGCTCCGTTTCGGGAAAGCAGCTTTGCTTGAATGTCGTGATCGGCGCAGTTGTAGATTCTTTTTGCTCCGAGGTCTTTTAATAAGCACGTGATTTCCAGCGCCGCCACGAAATCCGAATCCACGCAAACAAAGCAGGCGTCGAAGCTATCTACGTCAAACGAAGAGAGCACTTCCTGATTGGTGCAATCGGCAATTTTGGCACTGGGCGAAAAAGCTAGGACTTTTTCCAGTTTCGTTTCGTCTTTGTCCACCACGAGCATTTCACAATTTTGCTCGGAAAGGTAGCGGATGAGGTGATAGCCGAACGAGCCGACTCCGATGATAAGAAATGTTTTCATATAATTCTCCTTTTCTCATTATCCGACGGTAATATCTTCAAACGGTACTGTGATCGGCGGGGGTGATTTTTTCTCCATCAGCGCTGTGCCGAAGGAAATGCTTCCCACCCTGCCGCAAAACATCAAAAATACAATGACGATTTTTGAGACGGTTTCCAAATCTCGGGTCACACCCAAGGTCAGACCGACCGTTCCAATCGCGGAAAATACTTCAAACAGGACGCTTCGAATCGGAAGATAGGGCTCTGCGGCGCAAATGACAAACAGCCCGATGATCGCCAAAGAAAGATTGGTGAAGAAAATCAGCATGGCTTTCGAAATGATCTGCGGCCGCAGGCGTCTTCCGAAGATGCCCGAAAAACGGGTCTTTCGAAGGGAGGAGAGGGTAAACAGGATCAGAATCGCAAAGGTGGTCGTTTTGATACCGCCCCCGGTCGAACTGGGGCTTGCGCCGATAAACATTAAGATGATGGTAATCAGATATCCGGCAGAAGAGAGCGAAGCGGTATCGGTAATATTCATACCCGCCGTTCTCGGGGAAACGGAATCAAACAAACTGGCAAGAATGGCATCCGAGGCGGAAAGCCCTGCGTGGCTCGCGTTCGGTTCCAAGAAGAAAAAGAGTACGGCAGGAACGAGAATTAAAATGCAAGTGGTAAAGAGAACGATTTTGCTGTGCAGAGAGTATCGCTTGAAATGAAAGCCCTTTCGGGATATTTCGTCCCAAACGAAAAAGCCGATTCCGCCGACCACGATTAAAATCATCAGCGTCAGGCAAATAACCCAGTCGCTGTGAAAATCGGTGAAGGAAGAAAAATTCCCGTTGAGGTCAAAGCCCGCGTTACAAAACGAGGAAACGGCGTGAAAAACACCAAACCAAAGAGCTTTTCCGAACGAATATCCGTAGGAAAAGAAAACGCGAAGAAAGAGAACGAGCGCGCCCACTCCTTCGAAAAGAAGCGTGCCGAACACAATTTTTTTTGCTAATTTTAAGATCCCGCCGATGCCGGAGGAGTTGATGCTCTCGCTCATCACTTCTTTTTGCCGCAGTCCCATTTTTTTGCGAAAGAGAACAAAAAACAGGGTAGCAACGGTCATAAATCCAAGACCGCCGATTTGGATTAAAACAAGAATGACCCCTTGTCCGAAGAGGGACCAAGTCATACCGGTGCCAACGGTGACAAGCCCTGTCACACAAGAGGCGCTGGTTGCGGTAAAAAGCGCGTCCGTAAAGGAAACGCTCTCGCCCTCTTGCACTGCTACCGGTAGTGACAAAAGACAGGTGCCAAGCAAAATGAGGAGAACAAACCCAAAGGCAATGATTTGCACGTGGGAAAGGTTCCTGAAAATTTTTTTCATCGTTTTCCTTCTTTGAAAATCTTTAAAATTAATTCCATTATATCGGAACAGAATGAAATTGTAAAGTATTTGGAAGCGGTTGACAAAGAAGTTTTTGGGAGATAAAATAAGAGTTAATGACGAATGGATTTCGTCAAAGAGGAGAACTACTATGCTTACAGGAAAACAAAGAGCGTATCTGCGCTCTCTTGCCAATTCGCTTCCGGCAAAATATCAGGTCGGAAAACAAGGGTTTGAGGAAGATATGTTTTTGACTCAGATCCGCGAGGGCTTAGAGAAAAATGAATTAATTAAAGTCAGCATCTTGGAGAATGCGGATCTTTCTCCGAGAGAAGTTTCCGATGCCATTTGTGAAATGCTCGGTTGTGAGGGCGTTCAGGCGATCGGAAACAAATTCGTTTTATATAAAAAGAGTAAGAAAAATCCAAAGATCCAGTTGCCCAAATAAAGGAGATTGATTTGAACCGGTTTTTATATTATTTTGAAGTGTTCGGATATTTATTTGTCGTGATCGCGTCGATTTTTGCGCTTCTTGCAAGCGCTCGCGTCAATTCCACCTTTCAGCGCTATTCGAAGGTACTCTCGAAGAGCGGGCTGACCGGTGAGAAGGCGGCCATGCGTGTGCTTTCGGAAAATGGCGTTTTCGGGGTTCGCGTTGCCCGCACACCGGGAAGTCTGACCGATCATTATGATCCGCGGGATAACACCATCTATCTTTCCGAGGCGGTTTTTGATTCCACGTCAACCGCCGCCATCGGGGTTGCCGCTCACGAAGCGGGACACGCCGTTCAGCACGCCAAAGAGTATTTGCCGATTCGCATTCGTACCGCGATCGTGCCGATCACCAATTTCGGCGCCCGTCTTTCCACACCGCTTATTGTAATCGGGCTTTTGCTTTCCGGATACGCCGGATCTTACCTCGGCTATGAGATCTCGCTCTTGGGCGTTTTGCTCTTTAGCTTTTGCGTGATTTTTCAGCTTGTTACCCTTCCTACCGAATTCAATGCCTCTCGCCGCGCAATTCAGGCGTTGGAGGTCGGCGCTGTTTTGGATGACGAGGAACTCAAGGGTGCAAAAAAGACCCTCTTTGCCGCCGCGATGACGTACGTGGCAGCTTTGGCGGTTTCCGTAACTCAGTTTTTGCGTTTATTTGCCCTTGTAATGGGGAATAGAAGGAGAAGATGATGAACTTTTTCAATCGTTTGCGAAACACGTTCAGCCGCTTTATGCTGGGACGTTACGGCGGAAATGATACCCTCAATCGCCACCTTTTGATTGTTTGGCTGATTCTTTACGCCGTCAATCTCTTTTTGCACAGTTTCATCCTTTACATACTCGGACTTGTTTTATGCGCGATCACCTTGTTCCGTATGTTTTCGCGCAACGTGATCCGCCGCCAGCGTGAAAACGCCGCATACTACCGCTTTTATCAAAAGCAGGCCCGCGCGGTCAAGCACGTTTTCATTCGTTTTCGGGATCGAAAAACCACTCGCTTTTTCAAGTGTCCTTACTGTAAAGCCCCGATTCGAATGCCCAGAAGAGTCGGGAAGTTCAATATCCGCTGTCAAAAATGCGGCAACACCTTTCAAAAAGAATTCAAACGGTAAAAGAAGCGTTTCACATTTTGTGAAACGCTTCTTTCTTTTTTGTTACACGCCGATGATTTCCAAAGCTTCGATGATTTCGCCGTACATATAAAGAGAACCGACGCAAAGGATGGCTTTGTTCTCTTCCTTGGCTTTTTGAACGGCGGCGGCAAGAGCGTCTTTCGGAGTGGGATGAGCCGAAGCCGAAACACCGATTTCAAGGAACTTCTTCGCTAATTCGGCGCCTTCCAAAGCACGCGGATTTTCGGGCGTAAGGCAGAAAACCTGACTTGCGATCTGACCCATCTCGGACACCATATATTCGTAATCCTTGTCTTTCATCACACCGGTGACGAGGAGCAATTTTTCCGATCCGAAATAAATCTTTGTGCTTTCGACCGCGCTGTCCACACCCTCAGGGTTGTGACCGCCGTCACAGATGATAAGAGGGGCGGTGCGTACCACTTCAAATCGTGCCGGCCAGCGCACTTGTTTCAATCCCTCCAAAACAGCACTGTCTTCAATGGAAAGCTTCTCTTCGCGCAAAAGCTCGACGGCTTTCAGTACGTTTTGTGCGTTTTCGGTCTGATAAGAGCCAAGAAGCGGGATGGCAATGCTCTTCCAACTCTTCCAGTCAAATTCCGTGCCGCTCAGATCCTGCTTTGAGATGGAAAGACCCGTTCGGTCGATCGTGTGGAAGGGGGCGGGGGAAGCTTCTGTCGTCTTGCGGATGATCTCGTATGCACACTTGTCTTTTCCGCAATACAAAACGGGAACGAATGGCTTGATGATGCCTGCTTTTTCCCGTGCGATTGCTTCGATCGTGTCACCCAAAAAGGAGGTGTGATCCAAAGCAATTCCCGTAATGACGGACAAAACGGGGGTTTTGATGACGTTGGTGGAATCGAGTCGCCCCCCCATACCGCATTCTAAAACAACAAGATCACACTTTTGCCGTTTGAAATATTCCATCGCAACGGCGGTAATCAGTTCAAATTCCGTCGGCTTTTCTTCCATTTCTTCTGCCAGCGGACGAACGAAATCGCAAAGCTCGGCAAGGGTTTGATCGGGAATATCCTGACCGTTGACCTTCATTCGCTCGTTAAAACGCAGAATGTAAGGGGAGGTGTAGGTTCCGACGCGATAACCGGCTTCGATCAGAATGGAAGAGAGCATCGCACAAAACGAGCCCTTTCCGTTGGTTCCCGCAACGTGGATAAAACGCAGGCGGTTTTGCGGATTTCCCATTCGTTCCAGCAAATCTTCGGTTCTGGAAAGACCGGGTTTCGATCCTTGCCAGAAGTTGGAATGAATATAGGTCAGTGCTTCTTGATAGTTCATAACGATCTTCTTTCTTTAGTGGAGTGTGTGAGAATCTTTTTTGATTTTTGCCATTTGGTTGGTGAATGCGCGATGGCGATTCATCGCGAAGAAGAGAACGCTTTCCAAGACGAATACAATGGCATAGGTGACGGCGCGCCAACCGAGCGTTGCCCAAAACGGCATTTTGAAAAACAGGGAAAGTCCGATCGTTTTGATGATCAGAGATCCTGCCACGTGTGACAAGAAACCGGTTAAGAGAATTTTAGCAAAATCGGATTGGATCGACAAACGAGCGGTAAATCCGGAAATCAAACCGATGGAAACAGCGCCGAGCGTGATGATGGGGTTGATGCTGTAACCGACGAGGACACAGCCCACAAGATCCGCCACGGCTCCGACCACCGCTCCGACCCACGGTCCGAAATAGAAGCCGGCAAGGATGATGGGGAAGTTTTCAAAACTGATGCGAATGGTTTCCCCCAAATTAATTGCCAAATACTTTCCCAAAAGAATACTAAGGGCGGCAAAAATCGCGCCGATTGCCAAAATCGGGATGGGGATCAGGGTCTTAGGTGAATTGCTTTTTTTTATAAAAATACCTCCTTTTCCGCTTTTTCCAATGGTGGAATCCGGAAAAGGAGGCACTCCTTCTTCGGTAGCGGGATGCGAATCTCAAATCGCAAGGCAAAGGCCTTTTTGTCTTCTGAACAACTCCCCGTTTCAAAAGCACTTGACGCATGAGATTCTACTCTTTTTTGATTTATTTGTTTTTTCGAAGCGAGGCGAAAAACTGCTTTAAGAGCGATTTTGCCGCGTCTTCGTAAAGACCGAATGTAATTTCGGGTTTGTGATTGAAAGGATATTCCATCAGATCCACGACACCGCCCAAAGCACCGCCCTTGGGGTCTTTGGCAGCAACGTGCACCTTTTTGATGCGAGAATGAATGATGGCGCCGGCGCACATCGGACAGGGTTCTAAGGTTACGTACAGTTCGCACTGCCAAAGCCGCCATCCGCCCAAACGCTTGCACGCTTTGTCGATCGCAACAATTTCTGCGTGATGCAGGGCATTTTTCTTTCGCTCTCTGGCGTTACGGCCGCGGGCAATGATCTTGCCGTCTTTTACAATCACACAGCCAATGGGAACCTCGCCCTCCAAGCCGGCTTTTTGCGCCTCTTTGAGCGCCGCACGCATAAACGTTTCTTCTTGCGTCATATGCATAACTCGGGATTGTGCACGGAACAGAATGCGTTTGCCTGCGGGGTACCGGTAGAATATCCGCCGAAGGTTCCGGTTCCGTCATACGCGTGGGCAAAGTGAGAATAACTCGGGTCGCTCGGATAGTAGACACCGGCAGGTAACTGCTGATAGGTATACTGCGTATCGTTTACCTTGATGTTGGCTTCAAAAACACGCTTCCAATTGACCAGCGCTCTTTCGAACGTTGCAGGACAATTGGGTCCTGCGATGCGATTGCTTTCCGTGCAAAATGCAACGGGAACGTGACGGTCACAGGTGCCGGTCGGAAGATTGGAACGGGTGTAATAGCCGGTTGCCGTACGGTTGCCTCTGAGGTCGGCTTTGCAGTAAGGGCCTGCCAACAGTCCGGAGTCCTTGCAGTAGGTTCTGGTGACCAGATTCTTGGTCAGAGAGTCGGAAAACTTCTTCAAGTTTCCGGCTTCAATCAGTTCCTTGTGAACGGAAGTCATCACTTGATCCCAAATATAGAGGGCAGGGGTGATTTTGGTTTGACCGGCTTTGAATCCGGTCAGGGATTTGGCAACGTCATAGCCAACCCAGCACGCGGCGGTGTAATAGGGGGTGTATCCGCAAAAATACAGGTCGTTGTCGTTCTGGGTTGTACCGGTTTTTCCGGCGCAATCCACTTGACGGCGCAGCGTCAGCTTGGAACCGGTACCGGAGGTTACGACCTCCTGCATGAGTTTAGTCATAACGGCACAGGTATCTTCGCTGAGAATGACCTGTGTCGTGGCGTTGGTTTTATCCAAAATGATGTTGTTGTTGGAATCCAGCACTTTGGTGTAGGTTTTGGATTCATTATACACACCGTTGTTGGCAATGGCGGCATAAGCGGCTGCCATATCACGGTTATAAACACCGTTGGTAAAACCGCCCAAGCCCAAGGGCGCATAGTCCATATCGGATGCTACCAAGGAGGACATGCGGTATTTGTTGACCAGAAAATCGTAAGAGGTTTTGGTGCCGAGCAAATCCACCACCTTAACGGCAATGGTGTTTTTGGAGTCGCGAACCGCTTGGGAAACGGTGTAAAGCCCATCGTAAACAAAGTTCCAGTTGTTGGGCCACGTGGTTCCGGCTGCGGTGTCGATTCGAAACGGAGTGTCGTCCAAAACCGAGGAATAATTAATCAGGCCTTTTTCCAGCGCGATGGAATACGAGCCCAACGGCTTGATGGAAGAGCCGGGTTGACGGGTTGCCATAGTGGCACGGTTGAACGCGAGAGGCGTATCCTTGACCCCTCTTCCGCCGACGATCGCAACGATATTACCGGTGCTTTGATCGATAATGGTCATCGCGGATTCGACTTGAACTCCGACACCGTGGGAGGGGAACATTTCATTGTTTTGATAAACCGCATCGAGTTTTGCCTGAATGCCGCGGTCGATGGTGGTGTAGATTTGAAGACCGCCGCTGTAGAGCAGGTTCTTCGCTGTCTGTTCGTCGTAATTGTACGTTTCTTGCAGATCGCGGATGATATCGAATATTACCGTATCCACAAACCAGCTGTGGACGGTACTGATTTTCTGTTCTTCCGCGCCTTGCTTGAGAATCAATTCCTCGCTTTTGGCGGCGCGAATTTCCTCAATGGTATAGGTCTTTTCAATGTCGGTATTTTCGTACATCTGATTGAGTACGATATCCCGTCGCTCTTTGTTCTTTTCCGGATGGTTGACCGGATCCCACTTCGACGGGTTTTGCGGAATGGAAGCCAGAGCGGCGCATTCCACCAAAGTCAGATCGGCAACCTCTTTTCCAAAGAACTCATAGGCGGCAGCCGCCACCCCGTAGCAGCCCTTGGAAAGGTAAATGGTGTTCAGATAATTTTCCAGAATTTCCTGCTTGGAGCGTTTTCCCTCCAAATTCAGTGCACGCAAGATCTCCTGAATCTTTCGTTGAATGGTGACGTCGTCTTCTCCGGTCACGTTCTTAATGAGCTGCTGGGTGATGGTAGAACCGCCGTAGGAATCGTTTCCGGTCAAAAAGCCGAGAACCGCACCGGTGGTGCGTCGAAGGTCGATTCCTTTATGGGTGAAAAAGCGTTTGTCCTCGATGGAAACGAAGGCGTTGATCAGATCCTCGGGCATTTCCTCGTAGCTGACCCACATTCGGTTTTCCGTTCCGTGGATTCTTTCTTCTTCCCATTCAATCCACTCTTTGCTTCCGTCTGCATTGGTTTGTTCGTAATAAACGGAGGTGGTCAAGCTGGAATCGGTTTTCAGATCTTCAATGTCGTAAACCGGATCCACGTAGTTTTTAATGTAAACGACCAAAGCGCAAGCGACAGCGGAACCGGTAATGATTCCGATCAAAAGAACCGTCAAGATGATGTTCAGGGAATAGGTGACGATCTTTCTTGCGTATTTGGAAAGTGTTTGCAATATGCGCAAGATCACCTTGGATGCGACGGTTTTCACATTGGAGGCCTGCTCGGACGTGACTTTTGCTGCAGAAGAAACCTGTTCTCTCTTCTGCGGCGCGGCGGCAGGAATCTTTTCCGTCGGCTTTTTCTTGTCCGGCAGAGGGGGCTTTTTTTCTTTGTTTTCCATATCTTCTCCTACTTTGTTTTTGCATTGCTGGAAAAGTCAAAAGTGATATTATTTTACGCCAACGTTTTCTTCTCCCAAAAGTTCTTTTAATTCGCGAAACACTCTGGGGGTCAGTTGACAGGAAAGCCCGTTTGCGTAAAAGAGCTTCCCGGTGTCAAGATAATAGAAATAGCAAGGGGTTTTACCCGAGAAAATGCGAAGCAAAGCCATGGCTCTCTTTTCTATTTTACTCCCTTTTTTCGGGAAACGCAAGAATAATTTGGAAACTGCGTCAAAATTCATTATTTTTTCGGAATTGTCTTTTGTTTCCGGGCGGCAAGGTGCATTGGTTTCCGCTGAAATCTGAACTTCTTCGGGCAAAACGATCCGATCGGCGAGAATCTTGATCTCCTCGTCTTTTGTGTTCACTTTGCCGAACACGGCAACGACCGCACCTTCTTCCAAAAGGGAAGAACACTTTGCAAGAACGTTCGGAAAAACGATGACCTCGCACCTTCCGCTTTGGTCTTCCGCTTGAACGAACGCCATTCGAGAGCCGTTTTTCGCTTGTTTGAGCACCAGCGTTTCCACCAGACACAACAGTAGCACTTCGTTTCCGTCGTGAAATTTTTCCGGCTCGGTTTGGAATTGAATCAGATCGATCGCGCCGATTTTGTCGGCAAGATCGGTATATTGAGAGAGCGGGTGACCCGAAAAATAAACACCGCATACGCTTTTTTCCGCGCGCAGAAGTTCTTTTTTCTCAAACTCGGGAATATCGGGGTATTCCTCCTGTCTTTGCCTTTCGGTTGCGGCAGGGGCTAAGTCAAAGAGCGTCATTTGACCGGGAAGAGCGCGTCCGGAAAGATCGCGTGCAGAATCCATCATCGGTTCAATGACGGCGCAAAGGCGCGAACGGGCAATGCCGAAGCAGTCCATCGCACCCGAAAGCACCAAGCTTTCCAACGCTTTTTTGTTCAGTCCCTGACCTCGCATACGATCGACAAAATCACCGAAGGAGGTGAAAGGGCCTGAGTTTCGTTCTTTGAAAATGTTTTCGATCAAGGCGTCGCCAACGTTTTTGATTCCGACAAATCCGACGCGCAGCGCGTTCCTGCTGACCGAGAAGGATAGCTGGCTTTCGTTGACGTGGGGAGGCAGGATCGGAATGCCCATTTTTTGGCATTCGGAAAAATAGTAGGAATACTTATCACTACCCAATTGGCTGGTCAAAACCGCGGCCATATATTCCTTGGGGAATTTGCATTTCAGATACGCCGTCCGATAGCTGAGAATGGCGTAGGCGGCGGCGTGAGACTTGTTGAATGCGTATTTGGCAAAATCCGCCATTTCCTGAAAGACTTTTTCAGCCGCCTCGGGGGAAATGCCGCGGGCAATGGCGCCTTCGCAGCGTGCCTCCTGATCGCTGTTTTGCGTGCCGTGAAGGAAAATCTCGTGTTCGCGTTCCATCACGTCTTTTTTCTTTTTGGACATCGCACGGCGCACGATATCGGCTCTGCCGAAGGAATAGCCCGCCAATTCGCGGAAAATTTCCATAACCTGTTCCTGATATACGATACAGCCGTAGGTGGAGGCGAGGATTTTAGTCAATTGGGGAATTTCGTGCTCGGTGCGTCCGAGCTGTTTGTTTTTCAAGAAACGAGGGATTGAATCCTTCGGACCCGGACGGTACAGAGCGATGGCGGCAGTGATGTCGTCAATGCTCTCGGGCTTCATTTGCAGCATCAACGCCTTCATGCCGGACGATTCGATTTGGAACATGCCGGCGGTTTCCCCACGGCTGATCATTCGGAAGGTGTCCGAATCATCCGGTGGAATGCTTCGAATATCAAAATCGGGAACGTTTTTTCTGATTTCATCGACCGCATCGCGGATGATGGTCAGATATCGAAGACCCAAAAGGTCGATTTTCAGCAGTCCCAAGTCGGCAATTTCCGTCATGGTATATTGCGTGACGGTGGCTCCGGTGTTGACTGCCAGCGGAACGTAGTCGGAAACGGGCTTGTCCGTTAATACAATGCCGGCGGCGTGAATGGAAGCGTTTCTGGGCATGCCCTCCAAGCTTTGGGCAATCCGCATCATTTCTTTTGCTTCGCCCTCGCTGCACATTGCGGCAAGTTCCCTGTCTTCTTCCAGCGCCTTTTTCAAGGTCATATCCAAAAAGCGCGGGATGCGCTTTACGATGCGATCCACTTGGGCATACGGAATTCCCATTACTCTGCCCACGTCGCGCACAGCGGCGCGGGATGCCATGGTGCTGAAGGTGATGATTTGCGCCCCGTGTTCCGCCCCGTATTTTTGGGCAACGTATTCGATCACCTCGTGACGGCGTTCTTTGCAAAAGTCAATGTCAAAGTCGGGCATCGAAACGCGTTCGGGATTGAGGAAGCGTTCGAAAATCAAATGGTTCGCAATGGGGTCCAGCTCGGTGATATCCAAACACCAAGCGGCAAGAGAACCCGCTCCGCTGCCTCTTCCGGGACCGACGTAAATATCGTTTTTCTTGGCAAAACCCACAAAATCGGAAACGATGAGAAAATAGTCACAAAAGCCCATCTTGTCGACGACGGAAAGCTCGTATTCGAGTCGAGAATCGTATTCCGATCGGTTTTGGATGTTGTGTTCAGCAATTCTTTTTTCCAGACCCTCAAGGCAGAGCTTCTTCAAGTACTCGGAAGAAGAAAGTCCCAGATCGTTCTGAAAATGCGGCAGATGCGCCTGCGTAAAATCAAATTCCACTTGACAGCGTCGCGCAATGGCGGCGGTGTTGGTGATCGCTTCCGGCGTCTTGGGGAAAAGGGAAGCCATCTCTTCGGTGGATTTGAAATAAAACTCTTCCGTTTCGAATCGCATTCGATCTTGATCTTGCAGGGTTTTGCCGGTCTGAATACATAAAAGGGCGTCGTGGCTCTTGGCATCTTCCGGAAGCAGGTAATGTACGTCGTTGGTGGCAACCAGCCCGATTCCGGATTTTTTGGAAAGTGCGATCAGCGCGGAATTGACGCGCAATTGATCTGCGATTCCGTGATCCTGCAATTCGAGGAAAAAGGAATCCGGCCCGAAAATATCGCGCAGTTCCCGTGCGCACGCCTCTGCACCGGCGGTATCACCGGCAAGAATCAAACGGGGAATTTTCCCCGCCAAGCACGCGGAAAGGCAAATCAGTCCCTCGTGATTTTGACGCAGGGCTTCCATATCAATGCGCGGCTTTTGATAAAATCCATCCGTAAAGGAGGCGGTGACAAGACGGATCAGATTCCGGTATCCGGTCATGTTCTCGCAAAGCAAAATCAGGTGATAATTCTCCCGATCGTAAGCGGGGTCTTTTTCGCTCATCGAGCGCGCCGCTAAATAGACTTCACAGCCGATAATGGGGTGAATGCCTTCTTTCTTTGCCGCTTTATAGAACTCAATGGCGCCGTACATCACACCGTGATCGGTGATGGCAACGGAGCTCTGTCCCAGCTCACGAGCGCGCTGAAAAAGCCGGTCGATGCGGCAGGCACCGTCCAGAAGGGAATATTCCGTATGAAGATGCAGGTGAACGAAATCTTCTCTTTCCATGGCAAAATCCTTTGACAGAATGGCTTGATTGTATTATAATAATGAGACAATGTTTTGCGACTATAATACAAACTAAATTATAACACATAGTGGAAAAAAATACAACCTTTTTTGGGAGCGGAAATGTTAGAAGAAAAAATCGAATTTCAAAGCTATGACTTGGAAGCATCGGGCTTTGTCAGGGTCAGTGCCATCATGCGAAGAATGCAGCAGATTGCAAGGGCAGATCTGAAAAAATTCGGGATCACCTATCAAGATATGCGAGAAAAAAACATGGCGTTCGTGGTGTCCCGCATGGCACTTGTTTTCGAACGTCCGATCGAAGGGGAAGTTCCGCTTCTTCTGAAAACCGCTGCCAATCCGACTCACGGTGCGACCTTTCCGCGATCCTTTGCTATTTTTGATGAAAAAGAGCAGACTTATAGCATTTTAGCACTCAACCGTGATTCTATGGTAGATATGCCGGTGCTGGGAATTGGTGGAAAGAGAGCGGGAACATATAATGGGCAGCTGGCATTGTCGCACAC
>JAZNNH010000020.1:0-10423 GCA_045580105.1 Eubacteriales bacterium
CTCAGAAGATAAAAATCGATATAGATCGGATTCCAATCAAGAACAAATCAAGCGTTTTTCAGAAAAAATGAAAAAAGATAAGAATTGGTTTTTATTTCTCTTACCAAAGGACTTGACAAGAGAAATCGAAGATGACGTTTCAAAGCTTCTACAAAGCTGCAAACGAAAAGATTACGATTCGTATCTCATTTCAAAATGGGAACTGACAAAAAGCATACAGGAAATTAAGGAACTGTCTCGGTTTCATTGGGAACACGTGCTTTAACAAATAAAAACGGAAGTTCATCTTCCGTGCAAATTGTCCCCGGAATCGAATAAGCATTGATGTAGGAATCCAAGACGTCCTTTGTGAACGGACAGCTTTTTCCCACCACAAAGACAAGCTCTTGCAAAGCGCTTTTTCCGCTTGTTTTTCCTCTGACCGTGGAAATCAATTCGAGAAGCTCTATGATATCCTCTTGTGTTTTTCCTCTTATATCCGCAATAGTCTTAAGATCAGATTTAAATTTTCGATAAACCAAAAAATCAAAAAAATGAAGAACAAAAAAAGCCACAGCAATCACGGATAAAAACGAGAGTATAATTTCTTTCATACGACTACCTCCTGTTCCATCATATGAAACAGAAAAGGATTTGCTAAAAAAAGGAAGACAACGACAATTGTCTTCCTTTTTTGTTGCGTCAAACAGATTATTGCGTTACCGTTATCGTTTCACCGTCAGAGCGAATCGAAACGGTTCCGTTTTGGGTGAGATAATAAGCCAAATCCAAATCGTTTAGCAGAGATAGGGTCTTTTTACTGGCAGGATTTTTTTGAGAACAGGTGATAGCGGCGTAATCAAAGGTGACCTTCTCCAAAAATTGCGAGTAATTGCTCAGATCATTGCCGTGGTAGGGAAGCTTCACAAAATCAAAATGCTGCGTTGTGTCCAACATAAATTCCGACAGGCGTTCTTCCATCGCATCGGCAAAAAAAGCAAAGCTTTGGTTGCGATAGGTCAAAGTAACGATCAAAGAAGCATTGTTGTCCTGTTTTTTCTTGTACTCATTTTTCTTTGGCGGCAAAACGGTGATCTGACAGTCACCCAAATCAAAAGAATAATCTTCGGTAATACGATGCGGTTTTTTACCTTTTTGGGAAAGAGCATCGTGATATTCAAAAAATTCTTCTCGATCGGAATCAAACGTGCTTTCAATCACTTCTCCCACATCGAGTTTTTGAATGATCTCAGAAGCACTGCCGATGTGATCCTTATCAAAATGAGAAAGGATGAGCGTATCAATGACCGTGATTTTTTCTTGTTGTAAAAAAGCCAGAATTTCCGTAGCGTTTTCCTTTTCACCGGTATCGATCATAACACATTTTCCGTTTTGGCGAATCAGAATACAGTCTGCCTTTCCAATATCAAGAATATCAATGGAAAGCCGCGCCTTGTCGTTGGAAGAAGAGCAGGAAACAGAAAACAGAAGGGCAAAAACAGTCAATAAAATAATAAATCGTTTCATATTTTTAAAGGTTTTCAAGCGTCAAATCGTTCAATTTCATTCAAAACCGCAAGATAAGCCGAATGAAATTTGATAAATGATTGCACATCTCCTTTTAAGGATAAGAAAATTTTATCATATGGTATATCCCTTTTCAAGTTTATTCTTGAAAAAAACTCGGCTTTTTGCTATAATTTGCAAGGAGGTACGTATGACACCCTTTCAAATCATTCGATCAAAAAGAAAAACCTTGTGTATAGAAGTCTTGCGCGACGGCTCCGTTTTGGTTCGTGCCCCTTTCTTTCTGTCTGATCGGGCAATCCAAACCTTCGTAAAAGAAAAAGAGGGCTGGATTCGCCGACAACAAAACAAAGTAAAAGATCCTCCGCCGCCTGAGGTCATCCCTAAAAAAGATTGCGAAATACTTCGAGCTCGCGCTAAAGAAATCATCCCCGAACGCGTTCGTTTTTGGACCGAAAAAACCGGTTTGGCTTATTCGTCTATCAAAATCACCTCCGCAAAAAGGCGTTTCGGAAGCTGTAACTCTCGAAATTCGCTTTGTTTTTCTCTTTTTCTGGCGCGTTTTCCGATTGCACTGATCGACTACGTCGTCGTCCACGAATTGTGTCACACGCGCTTCCACAACCATTCCGATTCCTTTTACCGTCTGGTAGAGTCAATCCTACCCGATTTCAAAGATAGGGAAGCGGCGCTGAAAGCGCTTCCCATCCCACAGGTTGAATCCAATTCAAAATGAAAGGCGAGCTATGGCTTATTTACCGTTAACAAAAGAAGAGATGCTCCGCCGCGGCTGGGATGAGCCGGATATTGTGTTAATCACCGGTGATGCCTACGTTGACCATCCAAGCTTTGGAACTGCCATCATTTCCCGCGTCTTGGAATCGCAGGGCTTGCGCGTGTGCATCTGTTCTCAACCCCAATCCCCGAGCGACGTTGCCGTTTTCGGAAAACCAAAACTTGCGTTTTACGTCAACGGGGGCAATCTTGACCCGATGGTAGCGCATTACACCGTTGCCAAAAAAAGACGCGCAAAAGATTATTATACCGCAGGCGGTGTGATGGGAAAGCGCCCCGATCGAGCAACCAAAACCTATTGTCAATTTGTTAGAGCCCAATACGGTGATATTCCCATCGCAATCGGCGGGGTGGAAGCGTCCTTACGCAGATTTGCGCACTACGATTATTGGGATCACGCCGTGCTTCCATCGATTCTTATCGAGAGCGGAGCTGATCTTTTGATGTACGGAATGGGGGAGCGACAAGCCATTGAGATCGCCACTCGTTTAAGAGCGGGTGAAAGCATCTTATCGCTCACCGACATTAAAGGTACTTGCTACCTTTCCGACACCTTTGATGAATCAAAGCAAAACTGTATCATCTGTCCCTCTCTTTCCGAGGTAAAACCGCAAACGGTACAGGGTTATCGAGCGTATGCTCTCAGTACCAAAATTCAGCACGAGCAGCAAGATCACATCCGAGGAAAAATCGTTTTACAGAAACACGGCGCGTGTTATCTGGTTCAGAATCCTCCGATGCCCCCTCTTACCACACCGGAATTTGACCGTGTTTATGAACTGCCTTACGAGAGGAACTATCATCCCTCGTATGAAGAGCTCGGCGGGGTTCCTGCCATTGAAGAAGTAAAGTTTTCCATCACACACAACAGAGGGTGCTTTGGCGCCTGCAATTTCTGCGCCATTGCGTTTCATCAAGGGCGCTACATTGCAACAAGAAGCAAAGAATCCGTTCTCAGAGAAGCAAAACTGCTTGCCGCAATGCCGGATTTCAAGGGATACATTCACGACGTGGGCGGCCCTACTGCCAATTTCCGTTGCCCGTCTTGCAACGTTCAAGAGAGGGCGGGCATGTGCAGTAACAAAAAATGCTTGGCTCCGACCCCTTGCAAGAATCTGATCGTCGATCATCGCGACTATTTAGATCTTTTGCGTCAAATTCGCACAATCCCCGGAGTCAAACGCGTGTTTGTGCGTTCGGGAATTCGTTTTGACTATCTGATGCAGGATCCGGACGAAACTTTCTTCAAGGAATTGGTAAAATTCCACGTCAGCGGCCAGTTGAAGGTAGCGCCGGAGCACTGTTCCGACCGCGTTTTGTCCTATATGGGGAAACCTTCTTTTGCGGTTTACAAGAAATTTACCGAACGGTTTTATCAATTAACAAAATCCATTGATAAAAAGCAGTATTTGGTTCCGTATCTGATGTCATCCCACCCCGGCAGTACCATTCACGATGCCATCGAGCTTGCTTCCTTTCTCAAATCTGAGGGACTGCATCCCGAACAAGTTCAGGACTTCTATCCAACCCCCGGCACGGTTTCAACCTGTATGTATTACACAGGACTTGATCCCATCACGCTCAAAGAGGTTTTTGTTGCTCGCACAAAAGAAGAAAAGGCGGCTCAGAGAGCGCTTTTGCAGTACTATCGAAAGGAAAACTTCCCGCTGATCCGTCGCACCCTAACTTCAGCCGGAAGACAGGATCTGATCGGATTTGGCAAGAAGTGCCTCGTCCCTCCGGAAAAAGCCATATCTCCCCAAAGCGCAAAGGAAGATCCGCAAACGAAGCCGAAAAAAAGAAAAACGTCTTTAACCAAACACTTAAAAAAGAAAAAAATTAAATAGCAGGAAGGGATCTCCTTCCTGCTATTTAATTTTCGCTGAGTAATTGATCGATTTCCCGTTTTAAACGCGCAACGGGAAGACCTACGATATTATAAAAATCGCCTTCAATTCGTTCGACCAGCAAGGCACCGGCGCCTTGGATTGCGTAAGAGCCGGCTTTTCCCATCGCTTCGCCGCTTTTGACGTATGAGTCAATTTCAGCGTCAAGAAGCGGGTAAAAGGTGACGAAGCTTTCTTCGGCAAAGCATGTGGTTTTCTCTCCGATGGAGATACAGCATCCGGTAATTACCTTGTGTGTCTTTCCGGATAATTTTTGCAACGTCCGAAATGCATCGGTTTCGTCTTTCGGTTTCCCAAGAATTTCTCCGTCCAAAACGACCACTGTATCCGCTGAGATGACAAGATCGCTCGGAAATTGATCCGCTACGGCATCCGCTTTCGACGCCGCCAAAAAGACGGGAGCAAATTCGGCGCCAATGTCCTCAGGAAGAGTTTCATCAATATCCGCGGGGTAGACGATAAATTCGGGATATATTTTTTTCAGTAATTCCTGTCTTCTGGGCGAAGCGGAAGCAAGGACAATTTTCATGTTGGTTCTCCTGTGCTTTTTGTATCATATAAATGGGGAGCGGCTAACAAAAATACGGCGAAGAAGCCGGTTTGCGGCCAAAAAATCGTGGTATCGGCAAGGCCGTGAACGGCAACCGCCAAAACCGCGGTCATAACCATGGTAAGCTCGGGTCGAAGGAGATTGGCCCTGCAGTTTTGAACGCATTGAACAATCAAATGAAAAACATAAATGGCAAGGAAAGCAGTACCGAGGATACCGAAATTTAAAACCATTTCAATGTAAAGATTGTGGGTGTGGAGAGCCGGGAAGCAAGTGCCGATCGCTTCCGTCCAAACCGTACTGTAGGAATAATAACCGCGACCAAGCAAAAGAGATTGAGGAATCGCTTTCAGTGCAACCGACCAAATTCCAAGACGAAATTCCAAATAAGACGAGATGGAATCAAAACGCGGAAGCAGCTGGGGAAATAGAATTAAAACCACAACGCCGCATAGAAAAAGAAGGGTAAATACGTAAGACAGTTTTCGATTGTGACGAAATGCAAAGATAAAAAATGTGATGGCAACAACGATAAACGCCATTCTTGTTTGACAGAGCCAAAGCCCGATCAAATTTGCGAAAACAACGAATAAGTAGAAGTATTTTTTCTTTTTTTCTTTTGTGATAACAAAAAGATATAGGGTAATCACAACAGCAAATTCAATCACCATGCCAAAGTAATTTTCGTTGTTGAAAAGGGAAGCGACGCGACCCGGACGGTTAACGGGATCGGGAAAAATTCCGAATATCTTTTGAAATGCCGCCACCGCAATCGAAAATAAGCTCATGCAGGATATGATCTTAAGCCCTGCTTGAAACACCCGTTTCGTCAAAATTTTCACAAAAAAGAAGATGTCGAAGCAAAGGATGATAATGCCGATCGAAAGATAGTAAAAATATTCTTTTTTTACGAGAGTGGTATGGATATATCCGTTTTTCGCGAACAAAAAGGTGGAAAGGCAGGCACTGACGGAAAAAAGAAGAAGCAGATAATCGAAAGCTTTACTCGGCAACGCCTTTTTGGTTTGTTTGGTTGCTAAGATATAAATCGGCAACAGAAGCATCAACAGTGCTTGGAGATAAACGCTGATAAAAGTTGACACCACAAACAAACAAACGATGCGCTCGTTTGGAGTAAAAGAAAAAAAAGCCGATTTCCAATCCTTTATCTGTTTTACCATTTGTTTTTCCCCGTCAAATTCTACATTTTATATAAAATCATTATAGAATAACGTCGTAAAAAAGTCAAGAAACAGCGGGGTTCTGTCCCACCTCTTCATCGATTTTTCAGCTCTTGCACAAAGCTCTTGACACTTTCTTCAAACTTTGAAAAATCCAATGCTGCCGTATACATCTTTTCCAGCTCGAAATGCGTTTTTTGTGCATCCGAAAATGCCTCTATCGCACCGGATCGCAACATATCAGCACACCTCTTTCCGAATTTCATTTTTTGTTTGTGTTCTTTTGTTTTTTCTTTATCAATAAATCTTGCCATATTGATATAATGATACTGCTTGTCACAAAGCTCCTTTTCGTAATCGCGCTGACCAATGACAAATGTTAATTTTTGCTCCGGAAAATAGAGTGCATCGATCAGATCGGGAAATTGACAGGATCGGCTGTAAGTCATTTGCTGGCGTTTTGCCAACGCCTTATCATAGAGCTTTTGCAGATAGAAATTTGCGGAGAAAGAGAAGTCTTCTATAACGTAAACTTGAGTACTGTTGTTGATGAAGGTATCCAGTTTTTGACATCCGCATCCGTTGATCGCTCCGATCAGACGAACACTTGTTTTTGCGTCGCTTTCCTTTTTAAAATGTTGTTTTGCAATTCGATCAATGCTTGCATTCATCTTTTCTTTGATTAAAAAGGAATCCGTCAGTTTTTGAAGATCGGATTCTATTTCACCGCACGCCATCAAGAATTGATAGCCCCTTTTAAAATGACGCTTTTTATCCTTGATAAGAGAAATGATCTCATTCTTTTTTTCAAACAGTTTGCTTCGATCCCAAAAAGCACCGGTGTTGATGATGCTTTCCACAACACCGGGATAAATCGGATCCGACAGATGCGGCGCGGTTCCGTCCAGAATCGCCATCTTCTTTTCGGGGATCAAAACGGCATCAAGGGATTTTGGGTCAGACGAGCACAAGAATTCTTCAACCGTAAAGCCCGCGTCTTGCGCCATCTTGGAAACAATCCGCATAAAGCTGGATTTTCCGGTTCCGGGGCCGCCTTTCAAAATATAAATGCTCTCCAAAACATCGGGAGAAAAAATATCTTGAAAATAGCTTTGGAAGCCCTTTGCTGTGTTTGCGGCGGCAAAATATGTACTTGGATTCATTTCAATCATAAAATAGGCCTCTCTTCAAAAATACTTATTGTATTTTATGAAAAAGAGGCCTTTTTGTTACGATTCTTTTTTCAGTTTTGCATAAGTAGCCATTAGTTTCTTTTCGCCTGCGTGATCGAAGCGAATCACGTATAAGGTATCAGAACCATAGTCTTTGGTATCCAGAATGGTACCTGCACCGAAGATGGAATGGATCACGCGATCATCCTTCGAAAAACGCTCCGTCTTTTGAGGATTGGGAGATGAAAAGTTTGGTTTTGGGGTTTTGTAGTTGGATGTAGCAGAAACTTTTTTCTGAAAGGTGGTAACGGAATAAACCTTGGGATGATAAAAATCGTTTCCGCTTTTGTAAAAGTCGTATTCCGACTTGGCTTGCGGCTGAAATTCTTGCATATCAAGATAATTTTCCGGTATTTCGCGAATAAATCGCGAAATGTCATTTGCGTTGGTTCGACCGTAAAGCATACGGTGGTGACAGCAAGTGATAAATAGCTCTTCCTTTGCACGGGTCATGGCAACGTAGGCGAGCCTGCGTTCCTCCTCAAGGTCAGACAAGGTAGCAGCGGACTGGGGAGAGGGGAAAAGATTTTCTTCCATACCGGCAAGAAAGACAACGGGGAACTCCAAGCCCTTTGCCGCGTGAACCGTCATCAAAACCGCACTGTCTGCGCTTTTGTCGTAGTTATCAACGTCACTGACCAAGGCAATTTCTTCGAGAAATCCGCACAAGGTAGGATGCTCGCTACGCTCTTCATAGTAGCGCGCAGAGGAGATCAGTTCATCCACGTTCTTTCGTCTTTCCTCGTTTTCATCTCCGATCAGCGTTTCCATATATCCGCTTTCGTCAATGATTTTATGAACCAATTCAGAGGGGAGATGCTCCGAAGAAAAATCGCTTAAGAGGTCAATCAGTCGTACAAAGCCGCTGACCTTTGCATAGCTGCGTTTGATTTCTTCATAGTCACCACAATGGCGCAGAACGTCATAAACCGACGTTCCGGTTGAGGAAGCAATAAATTTTACCTTGTCAACGGTCGCTTGTCCGATTCCTCGCTTCGGAACGTTGATGATGCGGCTCATACTGATAAAATCAGACTTGTTATGAATAAAACGCAGATACGCAAGAATATCTTTGACTTCCGCGTGGTCATAGAACCTTAAGCCCGAAAGCAGGCGATGGGGAAGAGCAGACTTCGTAAAGACCGTTTCGAGAATATTGGACTGTGCTTTGGTTCGGTATAAAACCGCAAAATCACGAAAACGTCTTCCTTCCCTTGCAACCAACTCAGAAATCGTTTCCGCAATATAGACGGCTTCTTTTTCTTGATCCTCCAGCTGTCTGACCGCAACACGGCGGCCGGCGGAACCGGAGCTCCAAAGAGTTTTTCCTCTTCTGGATTCGTTATTGGCAATCACTGCGTTCGCGGCAGAAATAATACATTTTGTGGAGCGATAATTTTGTTCTAAGAGAACGACGTTGGTGTTTTTAAACTGCTTATCAAAGTTTAAAATATTCTCTACAGCGGCACCGCGGAATTTATAAATGCTTTGGTCATCATCCCCAACGACCATCACGTTTTGATGTCCCTGCGAAATCAGTTTCATCAAAAGATATTGGGCGTGGTTGGTGTCTTGATACTCATCCACAAGGACATATTTGAATTTCTTTTGACACCAAGATAATACGTCCGGATTGTTTCGGAGCAGCATCACGGTTTGAGCAATCAAGTCATCAAAGTCCATCGCATTGGCGGCGGTCAGATTCTTTTGATATTGTTTAAAAATCTTTGCAAATCTGCGTCGTTTTTCACTGCCTTGATTTCGAGTTTCAAACTCCTCGGGTGTAAGCAATTCATTTTTTGCTTTGGAAATGGCATTCATAACGGATTTTGGCGTGATTTCCTGATCTTCAATTTCATTTTCTTTCAGAATGCCGGCAATCAGTTTTTTGCAATCGTCTTGGTCGTAAATGATAAAATCACTGCCATATTCTAAATAGGAGGAAAAGCGACGCAAGAGCCGAACACAAATCGAGTGGAACGTTCCTGCCCAAATTTCAGCGGAAGCGCTACCAACCTCAAGTCTTAAGCGTTCTTTGATTTCGTTGGCTGCTTTGTTGGTAAAGGTGATGGCAAGGATGCGGTCGGGTGGACAGGGATCCTGCGCAAATCCGCTAATGATAGGCAAGATAACGTTTTTATCGTATAACGAAACGTTGTTTGCAATATGGGAAAGCATCGCGATTTCATCCTCTGAAACCGCGACACTGGTGTTTGTGTGATACGCATTACCAAAACGAATCAAGTAGGAAATACGATTGACAAGTACCGTTGTCTTTCCGCTTCCGGCGCCGGCAATGACCAAAACAGGACCGTCCGGAGAAAAGACGGCCTCTTGTTGTTTTTCATTTAAAAACGAATAATAAGCTCTGAACAGAGCTTTCTTTATTTCTTGCAAATCCACGCTTATCATCACTCCTTCGTTTCGATCCCATTATACATTAATTTGATTCAAAAGTAAAGGTTGTGGCATCGAAATTTGATTTCCTTGATTTTTATTTTTTTGCGTGCTATACTAAGAAAAATGTGAGGTTAATTATGATTCGTAAAATCCATTCTTGCTCCTTTACCGGTCATCGTCCCCGTAGTTTTTCTTTTGGCTTTGATGAAAATTCAGAAGAATTTCAGCTTTTACAAAGCCGAATTCGCAATGCCGTTATCCAAGTTTGCAATCTCGGCTGTCGCACGTTTTACTGCGGAATGGCGGAGGGAGCAGATCTTTGGTGTGCCGAAATTGTTCTTGATATGAAAAATCAGTTCAATCCACCGCTCAAAGTCATCCCCGTCATCCCTTTTTTGGCACAATCAAAAACCATGTCAAAACAAAATCTGCTGCGCTACCGTCGGGTGATGAAAGAAGCCGACGTCCGCTATCTGGTATCGCCCCGTTTCACCAAGCTTTGCTTTTTAAAGCGCAACCGTTTTTTGGTTGACCGTGCAGATGCCTTGATCGCGATTTATAGAGAAGGCGCCACGCGTTCCGGAACCGCCCAAACCATGCGTTTTGCAAAACAGAAAGGGAAAAAAATCTTTAATATTATGATTGAGGAATAAAAAAATAAACCCGTTTGGGTTTCTTTTTTTGTTTTTTTATTTACTTTGTTTTCGACAGATCGGACAGGGTATTTGCTCCAAAGTAGACAAAGGCAAAATAGGTTAAGAAGTTTGCGCAAATAAAGGTCATTGTGCATCTGACAACATAAATTGCCGTTCCTTTCACAAAGAAAAGTGCTGTAATGGCAATGGCAATGGC
>JAZNNH010000021.1:0-16462 GCA_045580105.1 Eubacteriales bacterium
AACCCCTTGGCACACAGAACGACATGGCTCCGATCCGACTTCCCTTTTTCAATTTAGACGGTGAATTCAATTTGCGATCCGAAGTAAAAAAACGTTCGGTGGAACGGTGCCTGCGTTTTCAGCGCTTGTCTTGCGCGGACCGAGAAACCGTGCAGATCGAGGGACAAATCTTAAACGCATTGAGAGAAAAACGAATCTTTTATCTTAGCGATGAAATTGTTTCTAACAAAAAAGATTTCTTTTGGCAATACGGTGTGTCGGGGGACATGCCGATCATCACTTGTTTTGTCGGTGCGGGAAATCAAGATTCCCTGGCTTTGCTGGAAAAGCTTCTCAGTGTTTGTAAGAAAATCCATTTTTCAGGAATTTCTTTGGATTTGGTTGTGCTTCACGAAAGAAGCTATGAGTATTTCAATCCTCTTCGGGAAAAGCTTACTGATTTGGTATCGAAAATGCAGTGTGAATTTTTGATCGGAAAACACCCCGGCGTTCACTTCGTTGCATTTTCAAAGGAAGGCGATCGAAGGGTGTTTGAATCTTCTTCCATTTTGTCTTTCTTTGCGATGGAAACGAATCAAAAACCAATCGAAAAACAATTGCTTTTCCCGATTCAAATAAGCGATCAGACAAACTCTTCTGCCGAGCAAATCGGTAAGCTCGACGGCCACAGTTTTGTGCTGGAAAAGTCAAAATACAATCCCGACGTTCCGCTGTCGCATATTATTTCGAACCGTGTTTGCGGATTTGTTTGCGATCAGAACGGGCTTGGATTTACTTGGCATCGAAATGCCGGTTTAAACAGAATCTCAAAATGGGACAGCATTCAGGATGAAAACTGCGGGGAAAAACTGTACTGGTGCGTGGGCGAGGCCTGCTACGACCTTTTTCAGATGGCAGAAAGAGTCAAATATCAAAGACATTTTGCCGTTTTCGAGGGCAAAATCGGGGATACCCAATATCAAATCGTCGCAACGGTTTCGGAAATGATCGCGGGTAAAATCATCTTTTTAAGTTTTTTGGGAGAGGGGGAAGTTCACGGCGATTTGATCTATTCGTTTGTTCCCGCTCTCGGTTCGGGGGCAAAGGGGAACGTTCAAGTGCTGCGGTCCAAACAGAGCGTTCGATTTTCTCCGACCGTTTCGGGAGAATATCCCGGTATGGCTTATTTGTTTTCCAAAAATAAGATCGGGTCTGTTGAACGATGGGAAGATCGCCTGTGCATTTCAAGTCCGGCAAAGAGTGAAAATTTGCTGTGTTTGGGTGGTTATTCCTCCCAAAAACACTTTGATTTTATTGAAAGTAAACTGGCAAATCTGGAAATGGAGGAATTGCTGGAAAAAGAAAAACTGTTTTCAGATACGTTTTTCCCGAAACAGTTGGATTCCGAGACGTTTTGGATTCGCTATCAAACGGTGCATTCTCGTATGTTTGGCCGAACCGGACGGTATCAATCAAGCGGTGCCTACGGTTTTCGGGATCAGCTGCAAGATTCCTTGGCATTTTTAAAATTTGCTCCCGAATATACCAAACTGCAAATTTTGCGCGCTGCATCCCACCAGTTTCAAGAGGGTGACGTTCAGCATTGGTGGCATACCATCTATCAAGACGGCGCGTCGCATCCGGGGGTTCGTTCCCGTTGCAGTGACGACTATCTTTGGCTTTTATACGTGGCGGCGGAATATATTGAAGAAACCGGCGATGCTTCTATTCTCGATATCCCTGCTCCGTTTTTGATTGCCGAGCCCTTAAAGCAAAATCAATCCGAACACTATCAGACGGCAACAATCGGAGAACGCAGACCTCTTTTGGAACATTTGCAAAGAGCGGCGAATCTTTTTTTGGAACGGGGATTGGGGCCGAACGGTCTGCCCGATATCGGTTCGGGGGACTGGAATGACGGAATGAATCAACTTTCCGGTGAGAGCGTATGGCTTGGCTTCTTTGCCGGAATTTGCTTGCACCGAACCCGGAAATATTTTAAGAAAGAGATGCAAGAGAGGATCGATCTTCATCTGAAAAAAATGTCGGAGGGATTGCACGCATCCTTCCGCGGAGCTTGGTTTCCGAGACTCTTTTGCTCGGATGAGGGTGTCATCGGAAGCGACGTTTCGATGGACTCGGAGTGCAGTATCGATTTGATTACCCAAGCGTTTTCCGCTTTCTATTATTTAGAAACGAAAATGGGGGATCCGGAACAGGTAAAATCTGCTCTCTTGAGTGCGTTCGACCTTCTTTATTCGCCGAAATTCAGAACGGTAAAGCTTTTTACCCCGCCCTTTGTCAAGCGGAACCCAAGTCCCGGATATATTCAGCGTTATTGTGCCGGTGTCAGAGAAAACGGCGGGCAATATACGCACGCCGCCATTTGGTTTGCCCTTGCCCTCCTTCGTTTCGGTAAGGCGTGTCAAGATCAGACCTTGATCGAAAAAGCACTTGCCGTTGCAAAATCGCTCTCACCGTTTGAAAACCTTAACACAGAGCTCTTTTTGCGCTATCAAAGAGAGCCGTACGTCCTTTGCGGTGATATTTATATGTCCGGTGGCTTATATGGGCACGGTGGTTGGAGCTGGTACACCGGTGCCGCCGGTTGGTATTTAAAACTAATGGATGAAGTGAAAAAAGAAGAAACAAAAAAGATCGCTGAATAATCAGCGATCTTTTTTTAAAGCCAAGTTTGTAAGAGCACAAAAAGCGTTTCCAAAACCTTAAGATTGATTGTTTGCTTTCCGTTTTTGGATCGGGAATGGGGAAGTGAGAGCGAAAGAAAGGGAATCGGTTCAAAAGAGAAGACCTGCTGTGCTTTTGATATGGCGGATGTGGATACGATCTGCGATATGGCAAGCTTTTTTTCGTTTGCAAGAGAAAGAAATTCTGAAGTAAGGGGGGTGGAAGAAAAGCTTTTTGCGTCTTTGATCAGAACGCAGGGCGCTTTTTCTTTCGATTTCATGGAAGACAAGAAAACGGTCAAATCCGGCTGAATGCGCCGAATGATATTCTTTTCTTTTGCGGCATCGGTGGCGCCGCCTTGTGTAAAGAGAAAGACGACGTTGTTTTGGGTTTGACAAGCGCAAAGCTCTAAAAGGAGTGCGATGAGGGCGTAGTTTGCGGCAAAATAGCCGGAAATGGTATTGCTTTTGCCCTTTAAATCGGGGAAAAGGCGGAAGGTGTCTGCCAATTGAATGCCATCTGATTGAATCGTAAGCTCCGATTCGCCAACTTGAATCGGTTTGGCTTTGTGTTGGTGGTTGCTTTCATCGAGCAAAGTCACGCCGTTTTCGAGCGAAAAGGGGAAGGTGGCGGTGGGGACGAGGACCGACTTGTCCCCGGAAACAGAAAGCGCAAGATAGCCGGGAAGGTCCATCGGAACACAAATTAAAACCGTCCTTTTTGGATTCGTTCCTTGTTTTAAGGTGTAGATGCAATCCGTTTCGTCCACGATCGGTTTTAGACCACATTTTTCCAGCTCCGTTTGCAGGAAAGAGCGCATTTGACCCTCGCTCCCGGAAACGTTGTGATGAGAGGAAATTACTAGGAATCGTTCAAGCATGAAAATCTCCTTTCAAGAAGGAAAGAATCTCTACCACGGCGGACTTGGTTGCAATCAGATCGTCGGTTTTCATCAGTCCCATCGGCCCGTGAATATAGCGACAAGGGACGGAAACGGAAATGGCACGACTGCCGACACCAACCTTTTCAATTGCGGATGCTTCATTCCCGCCGGTGCGCTTTGTTTTGGTTTGGCAGGAGATCCCTTTTTCGTTCAAAAGCCGGAAAATCGATCGAATCAGATCCCGGTTATAAATGGTGGCTTGATCCGCGTAAGAAATGACGGGTCCGCCGCCGAGGTGCGAAATTTGATTTTTGGGCAAAACCCCGGGCAAATCGTTTGCGGTGGTGGTATCCAAAGCAATGCCGTAGGGGAAGGCGTGGGTTTGCAAGAACGTTGCGGCACCGCGAAGTCCGGTTTCTTCCTGAACGGTGAAAACAAAGGTTGCATCGGCAATTTCCGGCATCGCAATCAATTCGGCGAGAAGAAAACAACCCGCGCGGTTATCCAGTGCCTTTCCGAAAACGATGTCTTCTTGTTCGCTGTGGGAAAAAGCGGTGTCGAAAAGGGCATAATCTCCGATACAAACGAGAGATTGGGCTTCTTTTTTGCTGTCAGCACCAATCTGAATGTAAAGGTTTTTGTATTCGAACGCTTTTTTTTCTTTCTTCGTTAAATGCACGGGAGTGCAGCCGATGACACCCTGAATTTTTTCCTTTCCGATTACAACCTGCTTGGCGGCAAGGTGTTTGGGATCGATCCCACCGACCGGCAAGAAGGAAAGGGTGCCGTCGTCACGAATATCGGTGATCATAAATCCGACCTCATCCATGTGCGCCATCACTACGATTCTGCTGCCATCTCCTTTGGTGGCAATCAAATTTCCGATCCCGTCTATTTTCAAAGTGTCGACGTGTGGCTTGATGCGGTCGATGATCAAATCTCTTACGTCCCCCTCCAGACCGGACGGAGCAAAGGCGTTCGATAAATCAGAAAGAAAAGAAAGATCAAGTTTAGCCAAGAAGCGTCACCTCTCTTTCGGGGATGGTATTGCTCTGGGACAAGGCGTGCAGAAGCGTTGCGGTGCGCGCAACGTCTTCTTCCGATACGATTTCACTTGGGGTATGCATATTGAAAACAGGGATTGAGATGACAGCGCTTGGAATGCCGGACCCCTCGGTTTGAATGGCACTTGCGCTGGTGCCGGTTCCACCGGGCTCAGCGATGACTTGCAGAGAAAGACCGTGCTCTTTCGCCGTATTCTGAACCCATCGGGTAGCATCAGCAGAAAGGGTGTCGGTAACGGAAACCGAAGGGCCTTCGTTTGCCAAAATGCAGCGCGAGCGGTCCAATCCGGGCGCGAAAGCAAATCCGGCGTCGACCACAAGGGCAACGTCGGGACAAAATTTTCTGCAGAAAGAGCGAACGCCGCAAGAGGTCGTTTCCTCTCCTACCGATAACAGAAAAATAATATTGTTTTTTGAATTTTTTATCATATCGGAAGCCAAAATCAGAGAAGCAATAGAGACCTTATTGTCAAGGGATCTTGCTAAAATTTTTCCGTTTGCGATCTGCTTGGGTTCCGTGGAAAAGAAAATCGGGTCGCCGACGGAAATTTGTTTTTTTAACCTGCGCGTGTCGGCAATGCCGGTGTCCAAATAAAGATCATCGAAGCTCAATTTTTCTTTCTTTTCGCCTTGACCGGCCAAGTGAGGCGGGGTCGATACGGCAACGGCGCGAATTCTCTGCTGTCCTGCTACCGTAAATTGCGTGCCCGGAAGATTGTTTGGATCGATTCCGCCGCAAGGCGAAACGGATAAAAAGCCGTTCTCTAAAATGCCTGAAACACACAGACCGATCTCGTCACGGTGTGCTTCGATTAAAATGGTTTTGGGATTTTTTGCACCGGCTTTTTTTATCCACCATACGTTTCCCAAATCATCCGTTTGAAGATTTTCAATGCAAGCGGAAAACGCCGATTCTTTTCCGGAAACGGCGGGGTGGCGTGACAAAGCGCAAATAATATCAAATACCGAGTTCATTTATAACTCCTTGACCAGTTCTTTAAAGTATCTTCCTCTTTGCTCGAAATTGACAAATAAATCAAAGCTGGCACTGGCGGGGGAAAGAATGACAACGTCATTGGGGCGGGAGAGGGTTCTTGCCAGCGGAACGGTTTCGGCAAACTCTGCGCAAGTGTAAACCTGAATCGAATTTTCGTTGTAGTAGGAGGATTTCAGAACCGCGTCGCGAATCTTTTGTGCCGTTGCGCCGCAGAGAATTAAAATCTTCACTCGCTGACAGATGATGTCGCCAAGTTCAGAGTAGTCGAGATTCTTATCGTAACCGCCTGCAATCATAATCACGCGTTCGGAAAAGGATAGCAGAGCGGCCTTTGATCTGGCAGGGGAGGAGTCAATGGAACTGTTGTAGTATTTTACTCCATCCAGTGTTCGAACCAATTCGATGCGATGCTCGACCCCGCCGAATTCTTGTGCGATGGCAAGAACGTCGTCCTGTTTCACAAGGTCATGTGTGGCAGCAATGGCAGCCATGTAATTGTCGATATTATGAGTTCCCGGCAAAAGGATGTTTTCTGCGGAAAAATATGCTGTCTCTACCCCGTCTTTGCGAAGGAAAATAACGCCGTCTTTCAAATATACAGCATCGATTTTATTGTTTTCCAAAAGCGCTAACGTAGGATTGAGGGAAAAATAGATCCGCGACCCGACCGGCTCGCATTGATTGGTGTGGTCGTTGTTAAAGTTGAGCACCGTTTTTCCAAGCTTTGTTTGATGACGAAAAATATTCTTCTTTGCATCGAGATACTCGTTCATATCGACGTGCCAATCCAAGTGGTTTTCGGAAAGATTGGTGATCACGGAAACGTCGGGGCTAAAACTGCATTCTGTCAGCTGAAAACTTGACAACTCCAAAACACAAATGCCGGGATTTTGATCGATGGTATCAAGCTGGGGCAAAATCGGTTTTCCGATGTTGCCACCGAGGTAGACCGTGTGACCGGCTTTTTCCAGGATCTTATAAATTAAAGTCGTTGTTGTTGTTTTTCCGTCGCTTCCCGTAACCGCAACGATTTTACAGGGGCAAAACTGCAAGAAGAGTTCCGTTTCGCAGGTAATTCTTTTGCCTTTCTTTTTGGCGTCTGAAAACGGCGGGATGTCAGGACGTATGCCGGGAGATCGAATGATCACATCTTCCGTCAGTTCATCCAGATACGCCTGATCGAGCGTGATGCGCGCTCCATCCTTTTTTGCCTGAATCACTTCAGGAGAATCCTTCGTCTTTTTCAGATCACGAACAGAAACGGATTTTGCTCCGGATTTTAACAAAAAAGATACCAGTGGCAAATTGGAAACGCCGATTCCGATCAGGGCGAAATTTTTTTCTTTGACATATTGACAGAAGGCGGCATACCCCTTGTTTTGATTCATTTTAGACTCCTTGAGATAAGATATATATTTTATTATATCTAAAATCATGAAATTGTTCAATATGTTTGACAAAATAATAATTTTAGGGTATACTATGATAGACGTATGACTAGGTGGGGCGATCGCGCTTGAAACTCGAAAGGGTCCAAGTGAGGAAAGTCCGGGCTTCGATGGCAAGGATAACGGATAACGTCCGCCGAAGGTGACTTTAGGGAAAGTGCAACAGAAAGATACCGCCGGGCAACCGGTAAGGATGAAAAGGCGAGGTAAGAGCTCACCGGCTCCTGTGGTAACATAGGAGTTCTGTAAACCCTATCCGAAGCAACACCGCATAAAAAACAGGCATTTGCCAATACCGGCCAGGTAGTTTTATAGGTGGCTTGAGGCAGAAAGTGATTTCTGTCCCAGATAGATGATCGCCGGTGCTCACGCATCACAGAACCCGGCTTACAAACCTAGTCTTACTCATTTTTTCGGACGTTTATCAAGGAGGATACCATGATCGGCTTCGACAAAGAAAAAACAATTACGTACAAAGTAGCAAAGGAAGAAGAGAATTTTGTTCGCAAAACGCTTTCCTCCGTCTACGAAGCGCTGATTGAAAAAGGGTACAATCCGCTCAATCAGTTGGTTGGTTATATTTTGACCGAAGATCCCACTTATATCACCAATTATAACAACGCCCGCACTTTGATTGCAAAGATCGAGCGCGATGAACTGTTGCGCCATCTTTTGAAGAGTTATTTGAACATTTAGAGAGGTTTTTACATATGGCAACCCAAATCAATGAATATACCACCTACTGTGGAAAACCGTTAATCAAAAACGGTAACATCATTTGCTACGGCAATCCGGCACGAAAAGCGATTTTAATTTTAACCGTTCTAACAACCAAGGATTTTCATGGGGAAGAGATTCCCGATATGATCTTTGTTCAGGTTCAGGATACCAAAACCGGCGAAGTGTTAAAGCAATCTGAGAAATACGGATTGTATGAGGCCTTGGATATTGGTAAGGTTTGGCTGGAAAAAGAATTAAGAAAGTAATTTTGTTCGTGCAAAAGATATGCCGCATGGCTATGTTTTGCACGAATCTTTTATTTGGAGAGATATGATTATCAATTTTCAAAACGGAGATTTTCTTGAACTGAAAAAAGAACATCCTTGCGGAAAAAAACGGTTTGTCGTTCTCTATTCCGGCAGTGATGTCAAAATCCGTTGTACGAATTGCGGCAGAGAAATGCTGATTCCCCGCATCAAATTGGAAAAGAGCATCAAAAAGGTTATCCCGGGAGATGGAAATGATTGAAAAGCTGAAAAAGACCGAAGAGAGATATTTGCTGATCCAAGAACAGCTCGGCGAGGCCGACGTGATTGCCGATCCGCAAAAATCGAAACAACTCATGAAGGAATATAAGAATCTGACCCCGATCGTCGAGGCCTATCGCGGGCTTTGCAAGGCCCGCGAAACCAAAAACGAGGCCTTGGGGATCATAGCGGAAAAGCCGGACCCGGAACTGATGGAACTGGCACAAGAAGAGTTGCTCCTTGCCAAAGAAGAGGAAGAACGCCTGTTAGAAGAGATTAAAATTCTTCTGCTCCCGCGTGACCCGAACGATGATAAAAACGTCATCGTGGAAATCCGTGCCGGCGCGGGTGGGGAAGAGGCGGCGCTGTTTTCCGGTGTGCTTTATCGTATGTACACCATGTATGCGCAAAGCTGCGGTTGGAAATCCGAAATGATCGATTGCAATGAAACCGAGCTCGGAGGATTTAAAGAAATTTCCTTTATGATCGAGGGCGAGGGCGCCTATTCCAAACTCAAATTCGAAAGCGGCGTTCACCGTGTACAGCGCGTTCCGGAAACCGAATCACAAGGCAGAATTCAAACCTCTACCGTAACGGTTGCCGTTCTCCCCGAGGCAGAAGAAGTGGAAGTGCAAATCAATCCCCAAGATCTTGAAATCGATACCCACCGCGCCAGCGGCGCAGGCGGACAGCACGTCAACAAGACCGATTCTGCAATTCGAATTTTGCACAAGCCCACCGGCATCATTGTAGAATGTCAGGATGAACGCAGCCAATTGAAGAACCGTGAAAAAGCAATGAAGGTTTTGCGCTCGAAAATTCACAAGGCAGAACTGGAAAAACGAAATGCCGAGATTTCAAATGCCCGCAACAGTCAAATCGGAACGGGGGACCGAAGCGAAAGAATCCGCACCTACAATTATCCTCAGGGTCGTGTCAGCGATCACAGAATCGGTTTGACGCTCCATTCCATCGATCAAATTCTCAACGGCAGATTGAGTGAACTGATTGAAGCCCTCGCTACGGCAGAGCGTGTCAAGCAATTGGAAAGTGGTGAGTTTGATGGAAACGAAGTTATTTAGGGTCGACCCGGAGCACTGCGACGAGTTTGATTTTACTGAACCTGCCGATTGCATCAAAGCAGGAAGACTGGTCGCATTTCCCACTGAAACCGTTTACGGCTTGGGTGCAAATGCACTGGATGCAAAAGCTTGTGACAGCATTTTCAAGGCAAAGGGACGCCCCCATGACAATCCTTTGATTGTGCACGTGTTACGCCCCGAAGACTGCGAACAATATGCCCACAGCGAAAATTGCCCCCTGTTTTTCAAACTTGCGGGGCGCTTCATGCCGGGTCCCTTGACGGTGATTCTCCCGAAAAAGAACATCATTCCGGATTCTGTCACGGTTGGTCTTGATACGGTTGCCCTGCGTTGTCCGTCGCATCCGGTTGCAAGAGAGTTGATCCGATCCGCCGGTGTCCCGATTGCAGCGCCCTCCGCCAATCTTTCCGGAAAACCCAGCCCCACAACGGCACAGCACGTTATCGATGATATGCTCGGGAAGATCGATATGATTATAGACGGTGGAGATTGCAAGGTCGGTCTTGAGTCTACCGTTATTGCAATCAAGGAAGATGCCATCCATCTTTTGCGTCCGGGATTCGTCACAGTGGAAGACTTGTCGGAAATCTGTCCGAATATTTTCGTATCTCCTGCGGTTCTCAGCGCGCTTTCCGCGTCCGAACAACCCGAATCGCCGGGGATGAAGTATCGTCATTACGCACCCGACGTTTCCGTCACAATGGTGGATGGTCAAGAGGAAAAGGTGCTTGCCTTTTTCCGTGAGAAATTGGAACAAGGATGCGGCGTTCTGTGCTTTGATGAAGACCTTTTGGAATTGAAAACAAACAGCGAAAACGCCATATCGTTCGGTTCCAAAAACGATCTTTTGAGTCAAGCAAACGCTCTTTTTGATGCGCTGCGAAAATTCAATCACAAAAACGTTTCCCATATTTATGCACGTCATACTGCAAGACAGGAATTGGGACTTGCAATCTCCAACCGTTTGCTCAGAGCGTGCGCGTTTGATGAAATTACTTTGTGAGGTTCGTATGAGGATTATCGGTTTGTGTGGTACGAGCGGTTCCGGGAAAAGCACCGTTTGTCGCATTTTCAAAGAACATAATATTTCGGTTCTCGACTGCGATGAAATTTATCACGATTTGGTGAACGCTCCCTCCGATTGCCTAAATGCGATCGGACAGCACTTCGGCTCGCATTTGATTGAGGGGGGAAAATTAAACCGCAAAGCACTAAAAGAAATCGTCTTTTCCGATTCAAAGAGCTTGGCGGATTTGAACAGCATTTCCCACCGATACGTCAAAGTTGAGTTAAAGGCGAGATTGGAAGAGCTGAAACAAAAAAACGAGAAGATCTGCATCATTGATGCGCCGATGTTTTTCGAGGCAAATCTCGATGCTTGGTGCGATGCGGTTTGTGCCGTCATTTCCGATCCTAAAATGCAAATCAAACGAATTTGCGAGCGCGACGGAATATCAAAAGAAGAAGCGAAAATCAGAATACAAAAGCAGACTTCGCCCCAAATTTTAATGCAAAGAGCCGATTTTATCATTCAGAATGATGGCAATTTGCGCAATTTAGAAGAAAAATGTATCGATTTGATTCCGACCTTAATGAAAGTGAGTAAAGCAAAATGAGTGAAAAAAACGAATTGCAAAGCAAACTTTGCTATGAAGTAAAAAGTGCAGCCAAAACTTTTTCTACTGAAAAAAGAAATCTTGCCTTTGCGTTTTCCGAAGGTTATAAAACGTTTTTGAACCTTGCCAAAACGGAACGCGAAGCGGTTCAATATGCTCTTGCCTTGGCAAAAGAAAACGGCTACACCGAATTTGAATACGGAAAGCAATATAAAATGGGCGATCGTGTATACTACGTCAACCGTGACAAAGCCATTATCTTGGCTCATATCGGCAAAAACAGCGTGGAAAATGGCTTTGGTGTTGTTGCCGCCCACATTGATGCACCCAGAATTGATTTGAAGCCCAATCCCTTGTGTGAAATGGATTCCATCGCTTATTTTAAAACCCATTACTACGGTGGAATCAAAAAATATCAGTGGCTTACCACGCCCTTGGCACTTCACGGTACCGTTGTCAAGGCAGACGGAACGAAAGTTCAGATTTGCATTGGGGAAGAGGAGAGCGATCCCATCTTTTATATCTCGGATCTTCTCCCGCACTTGGCTCAGGATCAGATGAAGCGCGTGGCTGCTGAACTCACTCCCGGCGAAAATCTGAAAGCAATCGTAGGAAGCACGCCTTTTGAAGGGGAGGACGTAAAAGAGCCGGTAAAACTGAACGTTTTGGCATACTTGAATGAAAAATACGGGATTGTGGAAGAAGATTTTATTTCGGCAGAGCTGATGCTTGTTCCTTCTATGAAAGCAAGAGATGTCGGCTTTGACCGCAATTTGATTGCTTCCTACGCCCACGACGACAGAGTCTGTGCATATCCCGCGCTGATGGCAATGCTGGATGCAAAGGACCCTGAATTCACCACCGTTTTGGTCTTGGCGGACAAGGAAGAGATCGGCAGCAGCGGAAACACCGGTTTGAATACGAATTATCTCTTTGATTTTCTCGTGGAACTTTGCGGGGAGCACAACGCTCGTTTGGCTTTGCGTAATTCTTGGTGTCTTTCTGCCGACGTCAATGCGTGCTACGATCCGATTTTCCCCGAGGTTTACGAGAAGCAAAACAGTTCCTTGTTAAATCACGGTGCAATTATTACCAAATATACCGGTGCCAGAGGCAAAAGCGGAACCTCCGATGCTTCTGCCGAATTTATGGGTAAAATCCGCGCTCTTCTGAACGAAAACGAGGTGACCTGGCAAATCGGTGAATTGGGCAAGGTCGATCAGGGCGGCGGTGGCACGGTTGCGCAATACATTGCCAAACTCAACATCGACGTTGTTGATTTGGGAGTGCCTGTTCTGTCCATGCACGCGCCTTACGAGGTCGTTTCCAAACTGGATGTGTATAGTACCTACGAAGCTTGTCTTGCTTTCTTTGAGCGGAATAAAAAATGATAAAGAATCAAATTCTTCCCGAATTGCTCTCGCCGGCAGGAAATTTCAATAAGATGGAAGCGGCATTTCGCTTCGGAGCCGATGCCGTGTATTTGTCCGGCAAGCGCTTTGGAATGCGCGCTTCGGCAGATAATTTTTCGCCGGAACAAATGCGTGATTCGGTGTCATTTGCCCATAAGCTTGGCAAAAAGGTTTACGTTACCCTGAACGTGATGCCACGAGAGGACGAATTTCATGAGTTGGAAGAGTATCTGGAAATCCTTTCCGACGTTTTGCCGGATGCTCTGATCGTTGCCGATCTGGGTGTATTTTCCCTTTGTAAAAAGAATGTGCCGCAGATCCCGATCCATATTTCCACACAGGCAGCGGCTGTGAATTCTTATTCTTGTAACGCTTGGTATGATTTGGGTGCCACGCGCGTGGTTTTAGCAAGAGAGCTGTCTTTATCTGAAATTTCAGCTCTGCGCCGCAATATCCCGGATGAACTGGAACTGGAAACCTTTGTTCATGGTTCGATGTGCGTTTCGTTTTCCGGTCGCTGCATGCTTTCCGAATATTATACGGGAAGAGATGCGAATAGGGGAGCGTGCACGCAACCGTGCCGTTGGCAATATCGCTTTTATGAAGAAAAAAGACCGGATGACGTTCTCGACTGCGAAATTCATCCGGAAGGTACTTATATTTTCGGTTCCAAAGACCTTTGCATGGTCGATCATTTAAAAGAATTGACCGAGGCAGGAATCAATAGCTTTAAAATTGAAGGAAGAATGAAAAGCGCATATTATACGGCGCTTGTAACCAACGCTTATCGCATTGCGATGAACGATTTGGATCAAAACAGCGTTTCCTTCGATGCACTGATCAAAGAATTGGAATCCGTTTCGCATCGCGAATTTTGTACAGGATATTATTTTGACCGTGCGATGGAACAGAGCAATCTTGCTTCCTCAAACGGCTATCTTGGGGATCAATCGTTCTTGGCAACCGTTCTGGAGGAATGTCCCGACGGCTTGTATCGCTGTCAGCAAAATAATAAATTCTCACTTGGAGATACTTGCGAATTCATCACACCGGGAAAAATCGGACAAAGGGTGAAAATTCTCGGTATGTACGATAAGGATCAAAAAGAGATTGAAAATTGCCCGCATCCTCAGATGATTTTTTATATCAAAGCGGATCAAAAAATGAAAGCAGGAGATTTAATCCGAAAACAATTCTAAAAATTTTGTATAATTGGAGGAATCATGATTGAACTGACACAAAGCGGATTTAACGCGCTCATCGAAAGTGGGGATGATCTGATTCTTTACGTCCATTCACCAAACCACGCACCGAGCATCGTAGGAATGTCTGCGATACAGGAAGTGGATGGAATGTATGGAAAATCCTTTGAAATCTATTGTGTTGATGCTACGCAGGAACCGGAAATTTGTAACGCTTTGAGTGTGGATGAATTACCGTGTGCCATTGGGATTAAAAATAAAAAGGTTTATAAAAGAATCACAGGTGTAGTATATTCCAATCAGATTCTGGATCTTTTAAAATAAAGCACAAAGAGTAAACTAAAGATAAAAAAATTACAGAAAAAAAGAATGTCAAAAAAATCAGGCATTCTTTTTTTTGTTTTAAGAATGTCTGACTAATTATAGATTCATTTTAGATTTGAAGAATAAAAAGTGCGCTTACTTGGAAAAGCCCGATTTTGCAGGGTGCAAGCCAAATTCGGCTAAATTTGCCCCTTACCACTCTCAACCCATTCTCTTAATTATACAAAATTTGCATTTTGTATAATTGTCAAACAGTGAAAAAAGGGGGCTTTGCCTTTTTCCCTTTTTCCCCTGCTTGATCAATTACCAGCTTCGAAAAAAACGGCTGCTGTCTGTGCCTTGATTTGGCAGCAGTTTTTTTCTTTCGTACAAAATGTGAGAGTTTTGTGCAGTTCGGCGGGAAACAAAGCCACCGCCCACAGGGCGCGGGCTTTTCCTTCCGTCTGCTCCTTTCCTTGCTCGGCATATGTCCCGCCTTGCAAATATTTTCTCTGTGCCGTGGCACCTGCACCGCTTCTGTGTACCTCTGTCCCTCACTTTGCGTTCGGTCTTATCGTGGCTGGCACGAGAACCCTTGAGAAAGGGTGCCAGCCTCTCTGCGACCTTTTTTGTGCTTTCCCTTGACAAAGCTCAGTGACTGTGGTATCATAATGGAGCCGAGTATACGCGAGTATACAAACAATACCCCTTATGTCCATAGTGCCGCCCGGCACTGGGTATTGTACCAAAAAAGACCGAGAATGTCAATCTCGGTCTTTTTTCTTTTCTCCGGCAAGGTATGGACAGCTCCTGGGATGCTCTTTCCGGAGAAGCTCAACAACCCTTGCCGCGATCAGATCGGCAAGCTCGATCAGATCGCCTGTTTCGGGAATCGGTTCACGCTTCCCTGCTCTCGCCATGTCGGCAAAGGCGTAGAGCATTGTCGTTGTCATATCGCTGTGTTGCAGCTCTTTTTGCACAGCCGGAAGCCCCTCTGCTTTTCGCAACTCGACTGCATAGGTTTTCCGCGCAGAATGGGGCGAAGCGTTCACGGAAACACCCATCATATCAGCAGCCTTCTTGATATCTTTCCAGACGGCTTGGCGCGTTCGATGCGTGCCCCTTTTTCTGCCCGGGAAGACGTAGGGCGAGTTGTGAACGTTTCGTGAAAAAAGCTCGTTTTTCAACTGTTTTGACAACTTTTTCACACCTTTTTTACCAGTTTTCTTGGCAAAATATGTGAATTGTGTAGATTTCTTGAAGTTTTTCCACTTCAAGCGGAGCACGTCGTCAATGCGCAATCCCGTTTCAACGGAAACACGGATCGCGAGAACATTGTCCCTTTGCATCACCCGGTAAAGCTCGTCATAGGTCTGCGGTTTCAGATAGTCGCTTTTCATGAGTTTACATTCCTAAAAAAGTCAACCCAGGTTTTCAATTTTGCACGACGTGCCACCGTAGGTCACGAGAACACCGGAGCTCTCGGAAAAGTACTCGTTTGAATATTCAAGCTTTGGTGTGATCAGATCGCCGCCGTGCAGGTAAAACCTGCCGCCGATTTTCTGCCTGCCCTGCTTGGTCATATATTTCCAAATGTACTTGCTGATCTTGGTTTGGGCATCCTCGCCCTCGATCTTCAAAGCAGTTGAGAATCCGAGGGGAAGATCTTTGACATTAAATATTTCCTGCGCCTCGCTCTGCCTCTTCTTTGCTATCCTATCCCATTCAAGGGTATATTTGCCTACCTTCCAGTAGCCCGAGGACACCAGTTTCAGCCCGATGCGATTTGTGATGCCGTGGAAATGAATTGCCCCGCTCTTGTGCCTTTCAGGCACAAGGATGTATTTCAAGCCGTGCCGCTTCACTCGGTTTGAGAGCCATACCGAGAGCCACCGTACAACCTCTTCGTAATTTCTGGAATCGATCACAGCGGGATCGATAGTGAAGGTTACAAAGGTATCGAGGTCGGGATTGCACATCAGATAGTCGAAGCAAGCTTGCCGGGCTCGATTGTATGATTTAGCCGACACTTCTGCGCTGTCGCTACGATTTCTCGTAATATCGTCGGGAGAATCTTGTTCAGCTCTTCGAAGCTCTGCACGGTTTGGATTGTATGTTTGCCGATCGAATACCACTCTTTTGACCGGATACCACCCCCCCGAGCCGTCGGGATAGAACTTTGTGCAACAGTTGTATAATACCTCTCCCGCCCCCATGGGGCGAAATATGTTAGCGAACGATTGTTCGCTTTCCAAGACGAACGATTGTTCGTCTTGATGTTTGCACCCCTGCGGGGTGTCATATGGGGTCATTTTTCGTTTTTTGACGGAATACTGTGGTTATATATCAAGTAAAAGAAAAACCGAAGTTTGTGCAAGAGATTGATCGCTCCGCCCCTGCTTCGCCCCGCCTTGCGGCGCAGGCTTCGCCGTTGGCTCCACTCATTGGAAGCCACCGCTTCGCGTTGGCATTCAGCCCTGCGGGGGTATCAGCGCCCCAGCTCCGCCCCGCCTTGCGGCG
>JAZNNH010000022.1:0-2172 GCA_045580105.1 Eubacteriales bacterium
TGACGTTGGCTTCTTCTTTGGTCAGACCGATGATATCGAAGACCTTTTGCTGAATATCGGCACGGTGGATACGAACCGAGCCGCCGCCTGCTTCCCAACCGTTGATGACAATGTCATACGCTTTGGCGCGAACCTGTTCCGGCGCGGTATCCAAAAGGGGCAGGTCTTCATCTTTGGGGCAAGTGAAGGGATGGTGCATTGCCTTGTATTTGCCCGTTTCTTCGTCCAATTCGAACATCGGGAAATCGGTGACCCAAACCAGAGCAAAGCTTTCTTTGTCGTAGAAATCATACATTTCGCCGCATCTGCAACGAAGCGCGCCCAGTGAATCAAAGACAACCTGATTCTTGCTGTCGGCAACCAAAAACAGAACGTCGCCGGCTTCAAAGCCACATGCTTTTTCAATGGCAAGGTTCTCTTCTTCGGTTAAGAATTTGGCATAGGAAGACGTTTTTTCCTCTGCCCCCTTGAGCCAAGCAAGACCTTTTGCTCGGTACGTTTTTACAAAATCGGTGTGCTTGTCGATGTCCTTGCGGCTCATCTTATCGGCTACGCCCTTAACGTTGATGGCACGAACCGAGCCACCTTCCGCAACGGCACCGGAGAACACCTTAAATCCGCAATCCTTTACGATTTCGGAAAGGTCAACCAGTTTCATTTCAAAACGAAGGTCCGGCTTATCGGAACCGTAAAACTCCATCGCTTCTTGGAACGGAATTCTGGGAAGCGGAGTGGGAATGTCGATATTCAACGCTTTCTTGAAGACGGTCTTGAGGAAGCCCTCATTGACGCTCATTACATCGTCTTCATTGGCAAAGCTCATCTCAAGGTCGAGCTGGGTAAATTCCGGCTGACGGTCTGCTCTCAAATCCTCATCGCGGAAGCATTTGGTGATCTGCATATAACGGTCAAAGCCGGAAACCATCAAAAGCTGCTTATAAAGCTGAGGAGACTGCGGCAGAGCGTAGAACGAGCCGGGATGCACACGGCTGGGCACCAGATAGTCTCTTGCACCCTCGGGCGTGGATTTGATCAAAACGGGAGTTTCGATTTCCAAAAATCCCTGACTGTCAAAATAGTCTCTTGCGATCTTTGCCACTCTGTGACGGAACAAAAGATTGTGCTGAAGCTGAGGATGACGCAAATTCAAATAGCGGTATTTCAAACGCATCTCTTCTCTTACGTCAAGAGAATTGAGCACTTCAAAGGGCGGTGTTTGCGCTTCGGAAAGAATTTCCATTTTTTCCACGGCAACTTCAATTTGACCGGTCGGCAAATTGGGGTTGACCGCACCCTCGCCGCGCGCACGAATGACGCCCTCTGCTGCGAGGACGAATTCCGCACGGACACCAAACGCCATATCGAAGAGCGCTTTGGGAGTCTGTTCGTCAAACGCCAACTGCAAAATGCCACTGCGGTCGCGCAGGTCGATGAAGATCAGCGAACCTAAGTCGCGCTGCTTTTGCGCCCATCCGCAAACCTTGACTCGTTTTCCAATGTCCTTTGCCCCGAAAGAGGCACAATAATCTGTTCTTTGCATAGCCATATCCTTTTTATAGTTTAAAATCTTATGTTAAATCCATGCGTCAGCGAACGTTCTCGCGCCAATCCAAATCGCCGCGGTCAAGCGCCATAATAATGGCCTCTGCGGTGGCAAGATTGGTGGCAAGAGGAAGATTGTACGTATCGCAAAGACGAATCAGCTCCGCGTCAAACGCATCAAAGGCATCAAACGCGTCGTCAGAGCCCGCCGAACGGAAATACAAAACAATATCCACTTCGCCGTAAGCAATTCTGGAATTGATCTGTTCCCGACCTCCGGCAGCCCCGCCCAAAAGCAATTCGATCTCAAGACCCGTTGCTTCGGAAACGATTCTTCCGGTGGTTGCCGTTGCGGAGAGTTTGTGTTTCGAAAGAATGCCGCTGTACGCAATACAAAGCTGAGCCATCAATTCTTTTTTGTCGTTTTGTGCAATCAGCGCAATGTGCATAGCAAAACCTCCGTTAAAAGGGATTTTATCTTAATAAAAACGATATCTTTTTTTCTTTTTCATAACACCGTCAAACAGGGGCACGGATTGATAAAACAGGCGTGTCAAAATATTGGAGACTGCTTTTCCCCCAGCACTTTTCGGATTGGCTGCGAGCGGGACTCCTTTCGCAAGGGCTTTT
>JAZNNH010000023.1:0-4570 GCA_045580105.1 Eubacteriales bacterium
TGGTGTATAAGACGGCGGCGGGAAAATACCGCGCCATTGTAGAAAAGATTCGCGAATGCCACGAGAAAGGTCAGCCGGTTTTGGTGGGCACGGTTTCCATCGACAAATCGGAATATCTTTCCCGCTTGTTGAAAAAAGAAAAAATTCCGCACAACGTGCTCAACGCCAAGCAGCATATGAAAGAAGCACAGATCGTGGCGCAGGCAGGTTCTTTGGGTGCGGTGACCATTTCCACCAATATGGCAGGTCGCGGTACGGATATTAAATTGGGCGGTAACCCTGAATTTATGGCAAAGACCCAGCTTGCCAAAGAGGGCTTTGACGAAGAAATGATCGCGGTCGCCGATTCGTATTTTGATACCCAAGACGAAGAAATTCTCGCCGTTCGTGCAAGATTTCAGGAACTGCTCCGCGAATTCGATGAAAAAATTGCCCCCGAAGCCGAAAAGGTGAGAGCGGCGGGCGGTCTTTACATCCTCGGCACCGAACGTCACGAATCCAGACGAATCGACAATCAGCTTCGCGGTCGAAGCGGACGTCAGGGTGATCCGGGCGATTCTACGTTCTACCTTTCCTTTGAAGATGATCTTTTGCGTCTTTTTGTTTCCGATAAGATGCTCGGCGTGGTGGATCGCTTGGGCATGGACGACAGTATGGCGATCGATGCCAAGATTATCTCCAATTCCATCGAGAATGCCCAAAAGCGCCTGGAGGGAGATAACTTCGGTCGCCGCGAGCACGTTCTGATGTACGACGACGTGATGAACCAGCAGCGCCAGCTCATTTATCAGCAGCGCCAGGAAGTGCTGGACGGTGTTGATCTGAGAGAGAAGATTCGCGCAATGGTCGATTCGATGGTCAAGATCACCGTGTCTTCTCTTGCTTGCGAATCGGGCGAGGAAGAATATCCTTATGAAGAACTGAAAAAGAAATTTATGGGTGTGCTTTGCACCCCCGAAGATTTCGTCTTTGGGGATGGTGCAGATCAGCCCGACGTCGAGGAATTGACCGAGCTTCTTTTGGAGCGGGCAGATCGGCTTTACAAGGAAAAAGAAGCCATGTTCGGGGAAGAGAAATTCCGCGAAGTGGAACGTGTTCTCCTTTTGCAGAACGTGGACCGTCTTTGGATGGATCATTTGGATGCGATGACGGAACTGAAAAACAGCGTCGGTCTGAATGCCTATGCACAGCGAAATCCCATCGTGGAATACAAGATTCAGGGCTCCATTATGTTTGACGAAATGGTTCACGACATTCACGTATCCACCGCCATGCAGCTGTTGTCCGTGTTCCCGAAAAAGAACATTCAGCGCAAAGAGGTTGCTAAAATCACTGGAACCAACGCCGGTGGGGATGACAGCATCAAGAAAGCCCCCGTGGTCAAGAAAACTCAAGTTAATCCCAACGATCCCTGTCCTTGCGGCAGCGGAAAGAAATACAAAAAGTGCTGTGCTTTGAAGGAGAATGCGTAAATGGGCTTCGGCGCCTTGTTTCTGGGATTTATGTTCCTATACGATTTTCAAGTCGGATTGCGTCACACCGGTGCGCAGGAAGCTTGGGCGATGCTGGATCTGTTTCCGGACTGCATCGGCTGGTGTCTTCTGTTTTTCGGCTTGAATCGCTTGGCAAAAAAAGAGAAAAAGTTTGAGAATTTGCGACTTTTTTCCATTTTCTTCTTGGTGCTCTCTCTTTTCACCCTTGCCAAGGATACGCTACTTTACTCCGCCTTTTATACCGAAAGCGTTCAGAATTTTGCAGGCGAAGCGGTCGATTTTTGCGTGCACCTGCTTGAACTTGCCTTTATTGTGCTTTTGTTTCGACAGACGGCACCGTTTTGTCGAAAATACGGGGAGGACAAGCTCGCTCTTTCCCACAGTAACGTGCCGCGGATTGCGGCGGCGGAAGGATTCCTTTTTGTCCTTGCCCGCCTCGGAAGACTGTTTGCGTTTTCCGATTCCTTGCTTTCGATCTGGAACGTGATTTCCGTGCTTGATTTTATCTTCACGGTGTTTCTTGTCTGGTACGGAACCATTGCGCTGTTCCGTGCGCTGATGAGAATTTCCGACTAATAAAAGAAAGGTTTTTTATGGGCTCAGGATTGATTTTTGCCGGATTTTTGTTTTTGTTGAATCCGGATCTGTTCACGTTTGATTTTCTTCCGGATTTGATCGGTTATCTTTTGATCTCAGCCGGCTTGAAAAAGCTTGCGTTTTTGGAAGACAGGATGGCAACCGCCCGCCGTTTTATCCGGTATTTGGCTTGGGTCAGCGGCGCGAAACTGCTTTCCGTTCCGATGACGATCACAACCACGGTGGAAAACACCCGATTGACGATTTGCTTTATCTTCTTCGTCGTGGAACTGTTTTTGTCTTACGTGGCGGTTTCCAACGTCTTTCAGGGCACCGGGTATCTTGCGATGCGAAAGCAAGCGACCGTCGCCATGAAGGGGATGGAAACAGCGCGCTTCTTTTTAACCGGCTTTGTGTTCGTGAAGCATATTGCCAATTTTCTCCACCCCGCCACCGCGATCTTCTTTCCGAATATCGATGCGGACCCCGACGTGGTGGAAAGTGTTCGCGCTCCCTTCATGACCGCACGCACCACGCTTTTTGTGATCGGTGTCGCTTGTCTTCTCGTTTACGGCATTTACAGTGCCAGAGTTCTGAAGGCGTATCTGAAGCGCGTGAAAAGCGATACGGTTTTCTGTGAGAATTTGAAACAGGACTACGAAGAAAAAGTGTCCAAAAACGAATCGATGCAAAAGCGTCTTGCCATCCGTGGCGCCTTTTCTTGTTTTTTTGTGGGCTTTGTCTTTTTAGCGGATTTGTACTTGGATGATGTCGGTTTTCTTCCGCTTTTTCTGTTTCCCTTGTTCGTGACGGTTGGCTTGAAAAAGCTGGAAACCGTCCTGACGCTGTCCGGCTGGACCAAACGAATTTCTCTCGCGGCAACGCTCCTTTCTGCCGCTTCGTATCTTTACCGTACCGTTTGCCTTGTTTGGGCAGAGGATGCGCAGGAGTTTGCCCTCGGCTTTGTGATTGACCCGATCGGCATCGCGCTTGGGGTTCTGGCGTTTGTTTCGGTGTTTGCCGCGTCCCTTGTGATGCTTCTTGCGGTTGAGCGGACGGCAAAGGAATACACTGCTTACCGTTATCGCCCATACGCCGTCGCCATCGCGATTTCCACCATTTGCTTGTGTGTGCTTGGCTTTATGCAGTACCGTTTCCCCTCCACCTATTCGGTTTTGCCGTCGGTGCAGTGGGGCGTTTGGGCTGTTTTCCTCTATCTTCACAAAAAAAGTTTGGATGAGATTCGGGACGAAGCAGAATATCACTTGATGTAAAAGAAAAAGGAGATTGATTCCATGTGCGGATTTGCCGGTATGTTCCATCCTCAGGGATTGTTTGAAAACGACAAGACAGTGCTCGAGGGGATGAGTCAAGCCATTCGGTTTCGCGGACCGGATGAAAACAGCATCGTTGCCGAAAACGAAATTGCCTTTGCCTTTCGCCGTCTTTCCATCATCGATCTTTCCGGCGGCAGTCAGCCGAAGAGCACAGCGGACGGAAACATCACGGGCGTGTTCAACGGCGAGATCTATAACTATCGCGAATTGAAGGAAACGCTTCCGGATGAATCCTTTGAAACGGCCTCGGAGCTTGAGATTATGCTCAAGCTCTACCGCAAAAACGGAGAGCGTTTTATCTGCGAATTGCGAGGCATGTTTGCCATTGCCTTTTTCAATCGGGAAGAGAAGACCCTTCTTTTGGCAAGAGACCCGTTCGGAATCAAACCGCTGTATTATCGCGTGACGGACAAAGGAATTACCTTTGCCAGCGAAGCCAAGGCGTTTTTGTTTGATCCCGATTACGACACCTTCCGAACCCGAGATGAATTGGTTCAGCATTATTTTACCTATCAATATATGCCCACGAAAGAATTTTCCGGCGGGCTTTCCATTCTCCCTGCCGGCCATTACTTGGTCTTTGACGGCAAAACGGGAGAAACTCGCATCGAGCAGTATTTCGATCCGCTGTTCCTGCCCAATCGCGAAAAAAGCTATGAAGAAAAGAAGGCACTTCTTCGGGATACGTTGACCGAAAGTGTCAAATACCATATGATCAGCGACGTTCCGGTCGGCACGTTCCTGTCCTCCGGAATCGACTCTGCCATCATTACCGCGCTTTCCTCCAAGATCAATCCCGGTATCAAAGCGTTTACGGTCGCGTTCGGCGTGAAGGATTATTCGGAGATCGACGATGCCAGTGCTATCACCAAGCACTTGGACGTGGAGCATATCAAGGTGCTTCGCGACGTGGAGGATTTTAAAGAAGCGTTTGAAAAAGTGGTCTGGAGCTTGGATTTCCCCGTTGCGGACCCGTCCACCGTTGCCATTTATCTGGTGTGTCAGGAAGCGTCCAAGCATCTGAAGGTCGTTTTGTCCGGCGAGGGCGCGGATGAGCTGTTCGGCGGGTATAAAATATATGATGAATCCCGTTTTTCTTCCCGCATTTTTGCCCTGCCCGCTCTTCTTCGCTCGGTTTTGGCTTGGCTTGCCCGCGTGTTGCCC
>JAZNNH010000024.1:0-24922 GCA_045580105.1 Eubacteriales bacterium
GAATCCCTGAAGGTGCACCAGTCAGTGTCTTTGTTGCGAAGGGTACACCCGTTCCCATTCCGAACACGGTAGTTAAGCTTCGTTATGCCGACAATACTTAGACCGAGGGGTCTTGGGAAGATAGGTCGTCGCTGACACAAAGAAAAACCGATCCTTATGGATCGGTTTTTTCTTTTATGTTTTTCATTCACAATCTTTTCTTTTTTAAATTTTTATAAAGTGTTGCATTTTTTCTTTTCTTATATATAATACAATTTGTAGACTTTTGAAAAATAACAGAAAAAAAGAAAATTTTAGGAGGAAAACGATCCATGAAAAAGCTTCTTGCTCTTATGCTTTGTTTGTTGCTTGTTTTTGTGTTTGCTTCTTGTGAAGAAAAAGACACAAAGAAAGACGGCAACGCAGAAAGAAAAACCGAAGAGGTAACTGCCACTCTGACCGAAGAAAAAACCGAAGAAACGAAAACCGCTGATTCCAATACGAAAATAGAAGAAACCGAACAAGTGGAAACGGCAACCCCTGAGGAAGACGCCGCTTTAGAAGAACCCAATCCCGAACAAGAATCCCCTGTTGACGAGGGCTCGGAAGAAGAGCCCGCAGACGATGCTATGGACGAACCCATCGAATGATAAAAAGCAAAAGAGAGAAGCATATCGCTTCTCTCTTTCCATATATTTCAGATCAAACGCGCGCACTTTTGTTTGACATCGTCAGGGTTTCGTGTTAGAATGAAAAGGAATCGAAAACTGATTGTGAAAGGAGTGTGTAGCATGGACAAAAGAAAAATGATGGCAATTCTTTTTGCTTTGGTTCTTCTCATTTCTTCCGTTCCGTTGTGCGCAACTGCTTTTGAATCCCCTCCCGTGAGTACGGGTACAACAACGAAAACCGTTGTGATCGAGGGGGTATCTTATCAAGTCAATAAAAACACTGAGATGGCGAAGGTGACCTCCTTCGACGGCTCGAAAGAGCAAGTGGAGCTTCCCAATCGGATTGAATGCGACAGTCGGCTTTATCCTGTGACCGAAATCGCCGGCGATGCATTTCAGAATTGCACCTCGCTTCGCTCCGTTTCCGTCGGTGCCAGCGTGACTGTGATCGGTTCCTCTGCCTTTGCGGGCTGCAGCGCTTTGACCGACGTGACCCTGCCCGACTCGCTTGCCACCCTTTCCAAAAAGGCGTTTTCGGGATGCACGTCTCTTTCTACGATTACCATCCCCAAAGGGGTCAACTGCTTAAAGGAAGCGACCTTTGAAAATTGCACCTTTCTGCAAAGCATTTTCATTTTCCAGCCGCTTTTGACGGTGGAAAAGAACGTATTTTTTGGCTGTAGCGGACTGCAGACGGTGTGGTATGAAGCTGATGCCGATGCGCGCGCCTCCATCTTTCTTACGGCAAATGGAAACGAACCGTTTTCTGGGGCCGTTTGGAATTATTTGTGCTGCAGCAAAAATACCACGGGGCTTTATCACAGCTTTGTTCAACAAACCGGAACGACGTGTGATTTTTGCGGATTTGAAAAGCCCTTGGGGAACGGGGAAGATCCGAACCCCGATGAGGATCTCGAACCGAAACCGTTGCCGGGCGATGTGAACGAAGATCAGATCGTGGATAGCCGTGACGCGCTGTATCTGTTCCAGTACATAGCGTTCGGCGAAGAGAGCCATCCCATTCCCACAGACTTTGACTGCGATATGAACGGCGACGGAAACGTGACCGACAAAGACGTGCTTTACCTTGCCTATCACGTTGCGTTCGGCGCGACGCTGTATCCTTTGAATTAAAGAAAAAAGAAAAGACCTCGGTGAATTTCACCGAGGTCTTTTTTCTTATGATTATAACAAATCGGGGTCGGACAGAACCGCGACCATGAGCTCGGCGCTTTGGGCGGCGGCTTTGGGTGCGAAGAGGGGATAGTCCATTTCGTTTTGACCCGAGAACGAATCGGAAATGGCGCGGATGGCACAGAACGGAACGCGGTTCACAAAGGCAACGTGGGCGATGGCGGCGCCTTCCATTTCACAAGCGATGGCACCGAAGGTGTCGATGATTTTTGTTTTTTGTGCTGTCGAGGCGATGAACTGGTCGCCCGAGGCGATGGTACCGACCACATGGGCAACGTTCGCCTTTTGGCACTGCGCCACGACCGCCGCGGTCAAAAGGGGATCGGCGGGGAAATACACTTGATTGATTCCCGAAATTTGACCGGCGGGACTTCCCAGCGGTGTGGTGTCCATATCGTGCTGAACGAGGTTTTCCGAAAGGGCAACGTCGAGAATGTCAAGAGAGTCGGAAAGCGAACCGGCAACACCGGAGTTATAAATGGCGTCAGGGGCAAAGTGCAGGATCATCGTCTGTGCACACATCGCGGCAAAGACCTTTCCCACGCCGCAAACGGCAACGATTACCTCGTGCTCGCCGATGCTGCCTTGGTGAAAGGTAAAGGAAGCGACCTTGACTTCTTTTTTCTGTTGCATTTTGGCGCACAGCGCTTCGGCTTCCATCTCAAGTGCGCAAATGACAGCGATTTTCTTATACTTCATAGGTAAACGTGATCCTCCGTTTCATCAATTCGTTCAAATACCGACGGCATTCGTTTTTGCCGGCTTGCAAGCTGAGATTTTCATAGTTTCCGCATTCCTTGCGGCTTTGACCGGGCATGGGCCCCTCGTATCGGAGAATTTCCTGCAAGACGCGGAACAGTTCCTTTTTCACCTCTTCCGGGGAAAGATCGCGGGTGATGAGATAAAAGCCGGTCTGACAGCCCATCGGTCCGAAATAGAGAATATGCTCGGCAAGAGGTCCGTTTCGCAGGAAGGTGGCAACCAAATGCTCGACCGAATGCATGGTCAGGTTATCCAAATAGTCGCCCATATTGGGTCTTCGGCAACGCAGATCAAAGGTGGTCGCATCGCCGTCTTGTCGGGAAATATAAAGTCCGGGCAAGAGCTTGTCGTGATTGACGGTAAAGCTTTCGATTTGTTTCATACAAAATCCTCCTTCGGTAGGGAAGTGTGGATGGCGGGAACATGCCCGAACGCAAGTTTGAGAGCGGTTTCAAAGTCCTCGTGCAGGGGTGCTGAGATACTCAATGGCTCTCCCGTCACGGGATGGGCAAAGGAAAGGGTGCGGCAGTGCAGGGCTTGTCGCGGGATAATGTCGCTTTCTTTGCCGTAGAGCGTATCTCCTGCCAAGGGAAATCCGATGGCGGAAAAATGGGCGCGCAGCTGGTGCGTTCGGCCGGTGATGGGCGACGCTAAAAAGAGGTGATAGGGCGGGTTTGAGGCAAGGAGCAAAAAGCGGGTGAGCGCTGTTTCACTCGCAAGTTCCGTCCCGTCTGCCGGAAAGCATACGCGCTTGATATAGCTTTCCTCATCGCGGCGGATGCAAAGGTCAATTTCCCCTTTTTCGGGCGGCTCTTTTTCGCTTTCAGTCAAAACCAGATATTCTTTTCGGATTCCGTGCTTTCGGATGATTTGAAAAAAGCGTGCGCCGACAAAGCGGCTCTTGGCGCTGACGACCACGCCACTCGTGTCCTTATCCAGCCGTCCCGCCGCGCGGAAGACCATCGGATAGCGGTGGTAGAGAATGCGCCCTGCCAAGGTGTCGTCCTGCAGCTTTTTCGAGGGGTGAACGGCGATGTGGGGCGGCTTGTTCACCGCTAAAAGATCGTCGTCTTCATACAAAATATCAATGTCCCCGGGGCTTTCCTTGATGCGGGGGGAGGGAGCGGTGTCTTTTGTTTGCAGAGAAAGAAGATCGCCCTCTTGCAAAACATAGCGAACGGTTTTATGCTCGCCGTTGACCATAATTCCATTTTCGCGCGTTTTCAAAGCCGTGACGGCGGCGCGGGAAAACGAAAGGCGGTCCAGAAGAAGCTTTTTGACGGTAATTTTGTCGTGTTCCTTTTGAATGAGGATTTCCACAAGTTTCTCCTTTCCCGCTTGATACCCCAGTATAGCACAGAAAACGAAAGATTTCTACTACTTTGAAGAAAAATCCCTTGACAAAGGTTTTTTTTTGTGCTAAGATAACATCTGCGCGAAGTCGCGGCTCGATTCATTAGCTCAGCCGGTAGAGCACTTGACTTTTAATCAAGGGGTCCGGAGTTCGAATCTCCGATGAATCACCAAAATACCCGAAACGGTTTTGTTTCGGGTATTTTTTGTTTCGCTCGTCCATCCGGCATATTTAAAGTAAAGAGAAAAAAGTAAAGTAAAAAATGGAAAGAGAAAAGATTTCTTCGTCATTTTTCGTCTTGCTTTTTCTTTTTTTTTGTGTTAATATGATGATTGGATTATAGTCCCTTATTATACCTTTTTGCAAGGGAAGGGTGACCGAGGAGGTTTTAGGATGTACGCTGGTTTTGGGAAACGAGCAATGGATTTTGTTCTTTCTTTGGGGGCAATTTTGGTCCTTTCTCCGATTTTGCTGATTTTGATCGCAATCGGTGCGATCGCGATGGGCGGAAATCCGTTTTTTACTCAGCTTCGCCCCGGAAAAATTGACCCAAAAACAGGCAAAGAAACCGTTTTCCGCCTGATCAAATTTCGTTCGATGAACAACCGCCGCGATGCCGAGGGCAATTTTTTGCCCGATGAAAAGCGCCTGACCTCTTACGGAAAAATGCTGCGCAGTACGAGCTTGGATGAATTGCCGGAGCTGATCAACATTTTAAAAGGCGATATGTCGATCGTAGGCCCCCGCCCCCAGCTGGTGCGCGATATGACCTTTATGACCCCCGATCAGCGCCGCCGCCATTCGGTGCGCCCGGGGCTGACCGGACTTGCGCAGGTCAACGGCAGAAACAACATCACCTGGGAACAAAAGATCGAGTATGATTTGGAATATATAAATAAAGGGATTACGTTTGTTGGAGACGTCAAGATTATTTTGCAGACCGTTGGTAAGGTTTTGAACCGTAGCGATACGGTTCGCGAAGGCACGGTTTCCGATATTGATCTGGGCGATTGGCTGCTTCAAAACGGCGCGGTCAGCCCTGAGGAATATGAAGAAAAGCAGAGAGAAGCAAAAGAGATTTTGGGAGGAGCATAAGATGCAGATCCACGGCTGGAGATATTATAATCACGCAGCGATCCCGACCACCGCGCCGCACTTCGATCCCGATACCGCTCCGATCACGGACAAAAGCATTTGGAAAATTCGGGGCGGAACCCCCCTTTTGGCTCGCTGGACGACCGATTTTGACTGCCAAACCGAGACCAATTGGTGGTATTGCATCAAGGACACCCCGTTCGACCTTGCTTCTTTAAAGGCAAAAAGAAGATATGAGATCAACAAAGGAAACAAAAATTTCATCGTCAAGGAGATCAGCCCCGCTGATTATCCCGAGGATCTTTACCGCGTGACCGCCTCTGCCTATGAAACCTACCCGAAATCGTATCGACCGAATCTGGATCACGCCAATTTCATTGAGGGTGCGAAAAAGTGGAATTTTTATAAAGTTTACGGCGCTTTTTCTGTGGAAGACGGCGCTTTATCTGGCTATTCGTGCTTGAAAAAAGAGGATCGCTATCTCGATTTTCGTATTTTGAAGGCAGACCCCGAGAAAGAAAAGCTGGGTGTGAACGCAGCCGTGGTTTGCAAGATTTTGATCGATCACGAGAGCTTTTTGCAATCGGGCGGCTACCTGTGCGACGGTGAAAGAAGCATCCTACACGAAACGGCGTTTCAGGATTATTTGGAAAAATATTTCGGATTTCGAAAAGCGTATTGCCGTTTGAACATGGAGTATCACCCCAAAATCAAAGGAATGATAAAGCTTCTTTATCCCCTTCGAAAAATCGTTTCGAAACTGGATTCCATCGGGATCGTTCATCGAATCAACGCGATTTTGAAAATGGAAGAAATTGTGAGAGGTCAAAGAAAATGAACGATTTGGTTTCGATTATCATGCCTTCCTACAACACCGCGACCTTGATTGCGGAAACGATCCAATCGGTGCTGGCGCAAAGCTATCCGAATTGGGAATTGATTATTGTGGATGACTGCTCTACCGACGAGACGGACGATGTGGTCAAATCATATCTCTCTGATGCTCGCATTCATTACTTAAAAAACGAGAAAAACAGCGGCGCCGCCGTTTCCCGCAACCGCGCCCTGCGAGAAGCCAAAGGCAAATGGATTGCTTTTTTGGATTCGGACGATCTTTGGACCCCCGATAAGCTGGACCGGCAGATCCGGTTTATGGAGCAGAACGGCTACCGCTTTTCCTACACCGAATACGAGGAAATTGACGCCGAGGGAAATAAAACGGGCGTGAAGGTTTCCGGCCCGAAGAAAATCACGCGCTGCGGTATGGTCAATTACTGTTGGCCGGGCTGCCTGACGGTGATGTATGACGCCGATGCGGTGGGACTTGTTCAGATCAAGGACATTCGCAAAAACAACGACTACGCCATGTGGCTGAAGGTTTCCAAAAAGGAAATCTGCTATTTGCTCGGCGAAAATTTAGCGCAATATCGGCGCGGCAGAAGCGGCTCGATCAGCACGCACCGAATCACCACGCTCATCGGCTGGCACTACAAACTGTGGCATGAAGCTGAAAAAAGAAATTCATTGGCTGCATTATGGTACACAGCGTTGAATTTGTTTTTCGGATTTTGGAAGAAAATAAGGTATGTGAAGGGGTGAGATTGTGCAGGTAAAAGTAGGTATATTGGGACACTTTGGCGAAGGTGTTAATCTTTTGAACGGACAGACGGTAAAAACCAAGATTATTACACAGGAATTACAAAATCAACTTGGGCAAAACCAAGTGTTGAAATTTGATACACACGGCGGTTGGAAAACACTTTTGAAAGCACCTTTTCAAGTGGTTCAAGCCTTGAAAAATAGCACGAATGTACTCATCTTTCCTGCCCACAACGGTTTAAGAGTATATGCTCCTCTCTTGTCTTTGGTGAAAAAATTTTTTAGAAAACGGAAAATACACTATGTTGTGATTGGTGGATGGCTTCCGCAGTTTTTGGAAAATCGCAAGAGACTTTCAAAAACACTGAAAAAGTTTGATGGCATATATGTTGAAACTAATACAATGAAATGTGCGTTAGAATCACAAGGATTTAAAAATATCATTGTGATGCCAAACTGCAAAGAGTTAACTCCAATTCCTCCAAGTTGTCTTATATACCACAATGAAGCTCCATATAAACTTTGCACATTCTCCAGAGTGATGAAAGAAAAAGGTATTGAGGATGCGATTGAAGCGGTTAAAGCAATCAATCAGAAATTTGGAGGAACGGTATATACCCTTGATATATATGGACAAGTTGATCCTTCACAAACAGAATGGTTTGACAAACTAAGAATTGATTTTCCAGAATATGTTACATATGGCGGTCTTGTTCCGTTTGATAAGAGTGTTGAAGTGTTGAAGAATTATTTCGCTCTATTATTTCCAACATACTATGAGGGGGAAGGATTTGCTGGTACTGTGTTAGATGCTCTATCTGCTGGCGTACCTGTGATAGCATCTGACTGGAAGTATAACAAGGAAATTGTAAGTGAAGATGTGGGTTTTTTATGCGAAACTCAAAATGTTGGCAGTCTAATAACAACTTTGTCTGAGATAATGACAAATCCAGAAAAGGTAAATAGTAAGAAAATAATCTGCCTTAAAAAAAGTTTGGAGTATAAGCCGGAAACCGTTGTAAGAGTTCTAATAGATGAATTGAGTTAGTTTGTGATTATGCAAATTCTTGAGAGGTTGGATTATGATTTTTGTTGTGAGAACTACAAATTCTTCGGTGACGGATTATTATCTGGACGTCATCAAAGATGCCTTTGAGAAAAACGGAAACCCTGTTTTGGATCGGAACGTCGGGCAACTGAAAACGCTTCGAAAAGACGATTGGGTCATTTGCGCCCGACTGGTGGATGCGGTCAAAATTTTGCTTGCCCACCCGCGCGCCAAGCTGGTTTTTTGGTGTCAAGGGATTGAACCGGAAGAGAGCTTTTTGAATCACAACAGCGCCATTCGAAAAACGATTTTGGATCTCATGGAAAAAATCGTGATCAAACGAGCTCGGTTTTTCTTCTTCGTATCGGACGAAATGCGCAGGCATTTGGAACAAAAGCACCGACACTCGTTTTCAAAAGATTCCTATTACGTGATGCCCTGCTTTAATACGGGAATTCAAAAAGAGGCGTTCTTTGAAAGCGGAAAATATCAAGAAAACAAGTTTACCTACGTCGGTTCGCTGAGCAAATGGCAAAAGTTTGAGGAAACGATGGATTTGTTTGGCTCGATCAAGAAAAATCTGGTTCCCGACGCCAAACTTTACGTTTACACCCCCAACGTCGAGCAAGCCAAAGAAATTTTGGCAAACAAGGGGATCGATGCGCAAGAGGTTGCGTTCTGCTCGCAAACGGAATTGGATGAAAAGATGAAGCCCATCCAATACGGCTTTATCATTCGGGACGATATTGCCGTGAATCGCGTTGCCACCCCCACGAAAATCTCAACTTATATGGGAAACGGCATCATTCCGATCTACAGCTCGTGTCTTGGCGGGGTCAGCGAAATTTTGGAACAAACCAAATTCAAGGTGTCGGACGAAAATCAGCTTTTGCAGCTGGGTTCGATCTTGCCGGACGAGATTTTCGAAGAGTATTCCCGCGTGTTTGAAACGCAATACAGCAGGGAATACCACCTGTCAAAGCTGATTGGGAAAGCCCCCTTTTGCGAAACGAAGTAAAGAGCCGATTTGGACGGCGGCAGCGGAACGGATTTTAGAACAAAAAGGAACGGGGACCGAGCGGATGCAAGCGACCGATGCGGCGCTCGTTTGACCCGATGAGGAGTTTTGCTATGGCAAAGATATGTATTTTAACCAGCACGATCAATTACGGCGGTGCGACCAAAATCCTGATCGACGTTGCCAATTACCTGTCCCAATTCCATGACGTTATGGTTTTATATTACGGCAAGGATGAAACGACCTTTTATCAGATTTCCGACCGCATCGAGCTTTGCCGTGCGCCTGTCACGAAATGCAACGTCCGAAAAGTGCGGCTCTTGACACAAATGCGACTGATCCGCAAGAGTGTAACAAAAATCAAGCCCGATGCCGTCCTTGCGTTCGGCAATACGGAAAAGCTCATGGCGCTGGGCGCGACCTTGGGCAAAAAAACCAAGCTGATCATATCCGAGCGGCAAGATCCTTACAATTATCAGCCCGGAAAGAAAAGAACGATGTGGCTGCGCTATCTTCTTGCAGACGGCTGCGTGTTCCAAACCGAAGGCGCCGCGAAGTATTTTCCGCGCTCGGTGCAGGAAAAATCCGTGGTCATTCCGAATTTTATCAAGCAGGAAAAACGAGAATTTGTTCCCATCGAACAGAAAGAAAAAATCATTTCCTATTCGGCGCGCTTTGAATTAAAGCAAAAGCGGCAGGACGTGATGGTGGAAGCGTTTTCGCTTCTGCACCGCGACCATCCGGATTGGAAGCTGGTGTTCTACGGCGACGGAGAGGATCAGCCCAAGATCGAAGCGATGGTAGAGAAGAGGGGCTTGCAAGACAGCGTGATCTTTGCCGGAAAGGTATCCGGCGCGATCGACAAGATTTATCAATCCGCCATTTTTGCGCTCTCCTCCGATTATGAAGGAATCCCCAACGTTTTGTTGGAAGCAATGGCACTGGGCGTTCCGAGTGTTTCCACCGATTGCAGTCCCGGCGGGGCAAGATTTTTGATCCAAGACGGGGAAAACGGAATGCTTGTTCCCGTAAACGATCCCGCGGCGCTGGCGCAGGCGCTCAAAACACTGATCGAAGACCCCGCTCTTGCCAACGAAATCGGAAGAAAGGGAACCGAGGTTCTGGAACGCTTCGCGCCTTCCGGTATTCTGCCGCAATGGAATACGTACGTGAGTAACGTGCTCGGAGAAAGTGAAACGTATGAAAACCGTTAACGAATTTTTATCCATTAAAATCACACCGGCAAAAATCATCGGCTTGGTGTTCTTTGTTTACACCTTGGGTGCGTTTTGCGTTCCCATGCTCGGCTGGAATCAACGGCTCTTGCAGTTGCCGCTTTATGCCTTTTTTGCCGTTTGTCTGCTTTTTATCAAAAAGAGCCACGTTAGCTCTCGGTTTTTGCTTTGGTATGCTCCGTTCGTTTTCATCTGTATGACGTCATCGCTGTATGCTGTCAATTTTGAAGATGCGACGAGTATGTTCTCCGGACTTTTGATGGCGCTGCTCTTTGGCTTGAGCGCGTCGATCTTTCTTTCTTACGACGGGGCAATTGTTTGGATCAAATACAGCTACATCCTCGTTTCGCTCTTTGTCGGCATCCGCTTGATTATGACCTTCGAGCAGAAAAGCTGGTGGTCGCGACTGGGTGAAAACTTTGAAATGAATGAAAACTTGGTTGCGCTGTATTTTCTGATCCCGTTTTGCTTTGCGCTGGACGAGATTCAAAACAAAAAGCAAATTCTTTTGAATTTGATCACCCTTTTCGTTACTTTTTACGTCGTTTTGTTGACCGGCTCGAAAAAAGCGCTCTTTGCAGTCTTCATTTTCGCCTTCCTTTTGAGTATCTTAAAAGCGGGCAAGATCACGAAAAAAATGAGAGTTCTTCTTGCCACTGCAATTTCTCTTGTTGTGGTATACCATTTGGTCATGAACGTCGAGCTTTTGTATAACGTACTGGGTCACCGGCTTGAAGCGATGATGGAAACCTTTGCGGCGCAGGACGGTGCCGGCTCCGATGGCTCCACGGGCGAGCGAGGGGATATGATCCTCTTTGGTTTGAATTTATTTTTGAAAAGTCCGATTTGGGGCTGGGGCTTGAACAGCTTTAAAGGTCTCTACGGCGCGGCCACCGGACATTACGCATACGCACACAACAACTACGTTGAGCTCCTTGCCGATCTCGGCATCATCGGCTTTGCTTGGTACTACTCTTTCCTTGCCAAAATGCTCCGCTATCTTACGAAATTAAAGGGATTGATAAAAGAAAATGCATTTTCCATTTCCCTTTTGGTTGTGATCCTGTTTTATGATATTGCAATGGTTTCGTATGATGATACGAGAATGATTTTGTTGACCCTGATTGCTTTTTCGGGCGTGTATCGCTCGTATCGGGAAAAGAGGGAACAAACAAAAGCCCGTTGAGCCCTTCCAACTCGGCTTAGAAAGGAGAAAACGATGAGCAAAGAACAAACGCTGAGAAAAAACGTCACTTTTATGGCAATCGGCAATTTTGCTTCCAAAATTTTGACGTTTTTGCTGATTCCTTTGTATTCCTCCGTTCTGACGACGGCAGAATACGGTACGGCAGATATCATCTCAACGACGATCACCTTGCTGACTCCGATTCTCACTTTGCAGATTAATGAAGCGGTCATTCGCTTTTGTCTGGATCCGGACGCAGATCGGGATGCCGTGATCTCGAACGGCACCTTCCTTTTGCTCGGCGGAACGCTTCTGCTTGCGCTGCTTTCTCCGATCTTTTTTCTGATCGATGCGATCCAACCCTACTATACCTTGTTTTTTCTCCAATACGCCACCTCTGCTTTTTACGCCTTGTTTTCGCAATATGCCAAAGGCATTGATCAGGTCAGAGATTATGCGATTGCCGGCTTTTTGAGTACCATCATCGTCGTCGGAGCGAATCTTACGTTTCTGCTTTGGCTTCGTTTGGGTGTGAAAGGATACATTCTTTCTTTTGTGCTCGGACACACCGTCTCTACCTTGTATCTGGTTGTTCGAACCAAAGCTTGGCAGCACATTCGCCCGCGCGCCGTAAACAGGTCTGTTTTAAAGCCCATGCTTTCGTATTCCGCGCCGATGATTCCCAATTCCATCAGTTGGTGGATCACCAACTCCTCGGATAAGTATATGATCACGTTCATCGTTGGTGTGGCGGCGAACGGAGTGTATTCCATGGCGTATAAGATCCCTTCGTTGCTGTCGACCGTCAACAGCATTTTTATGAGTGCTTGGCACATTTCCGCGGTGGAAGAATTCGGCTCGGAGGAATCTAAAACGTTTTTTGAAAAAACGTATTATAAAATGTCGGGGCTAACCGCCCTGCTCGTATCCGGACTGATTTGTATGGCGCGCGTGGTGGCACGGTTTTTGTATGCCAACGATTTCTACGTTGCTTGGAAATATTCGATCGTTCTCTTGATCGGATTTATGTTCAGCTCTCTTTCCTCGTTTCTGGGGTCCGTGTATACCGCGAGTAAGAAAACGACGCCCTTGCTTTACACCTCCTTGGTAGGTTCGGGATTTAATATATTGTTCAATGCGCTTCTGATCCCTTTGATCGGGATTCTCGGCGCCGCCCTTGCCACAACCGCCAGCTATCTTTTGGTTTGGGCGATTCGCTTGTTCCACGCCAAAAAAATTCTTCGATTCCGAACTTGCGGCTGGAAAAACGTTGTGATCGGTATCGTGATGACGATCCAGTTTGTGGGGATGTATTGGGAAATTCCGGGCAATTTCTTCATTTCCCTGGGCGGCTTTGTGTTTGCCGCACTCCTCTTCCGGGACTTTATTTTCGAGCTTCTTAAAACCGTGCAAAATCAATGCATGCGTGCCAAAAAGGCATAAAGAGGGTTGGCACAAAGCTTGCCGTTTTAGTTCAAAAGAAAGGAATCTTTGTTATCATGAACGTCATGTTACACGGCGCGACCGATCGGGGATCCACCAATTTCGGGGATTTTCTGTACGGAAACGAATTGTATCGTATCTGCAGTGACTGTGCGCCGGAAGCGAAGGTTTGCTACTACAACGAATCGGATTTTTTCAAAACCTATACGACCGGATACCAAACGGAAAAGTTTAAGATTCGCGATTCGGATCTTTTGGTATATATTCCGGGTGGATATTTTACAGAGCCCTGTCAGGCGACACTAAAAAGACGTCTGATCAATTTCAGACGCTATATGCCCTTTGGCCTTGCGGGTCTTTTTTACAAGAAAGCGATTGCAATCGTGGGTTTGGGCGCAGGGAATATTCATACGCCCTTTTTAAAGTGGCCGCTGCGGTGGATTTTAAAGCGCGCGGCGCTTGTTACCGTGCGGGATGACATTTCCCGCAACGAGCTTTTAAGGTTTAAGCCCAAAGCGGGGGTCGAAAACTACGGGGATATGATCCTTTCCATTGATATGATGTCTTTGGCGCAGTCAACTTCACGCACGCAGGCCATCGGGCAGAAAGCAGATGAGCTTGGAAAAAAGATTTTGGTCGTGCATTATAACCATTCCGCGGAGGCGTTAGCGCTGTTTGCCGATACACTGCAGCAGTTTCGTTCGCTTCACCCCGAGTATCTTTTCGTGGTTGCATCGGATTCTGTTATCGAAAAGGATGAAGAATTGTTTGCGCGCTTCCAAACGATGCTTTCCGGGGACTGCGTTCATTATTCTTATTCCAATCCCTTTGAATTGATTGAACTGTTGAATCTTTCCGACCTTGTTTTAACCTGCAAGCTTCATTTGGGCGTGGTATCCTGTATGCTGGGAAAATCCGTTGTCAGCGCGGCAGAGGATTACCGCAAAACCAGCAGATTCTATGATCAAATCGAGCAATCGGGACGCTGTGTTCCTTTGTGTGAGGCGAAGGCGCAAGATCTTGCTGAGCGAATGGCTCGTTATTGCGGGCAAAGCATTACCATTCCGCCACAACTGCGCCGGAACGCCTGCAAACACAGAGAGCTGTTGATTTCCTGTGTGCAAAAAATCGGAAACCAAAACCAATCGGGAGAAAAATGATATGGGGAAATTACAGACCCTGCGTCGGCTGCTCGGCGAAGATCGACGCGCTTTGAGAAAGGCGATCGCATTAAACGTTTGCCGTTCCAAGCTGTTCCATGCCCTGCCGGACAAAGCGTACGTAAAACTTCAGTATCGGATCCGCTTTGGCAAAAAGCTGGATTTGAAGAATCCGAAAACCTACAATGAAAAATTGCAATGGATCAAGCTCTACGAGCGGCGTGACGTTTATACGCAAATGGTGGATAAAGACGCGGCAAAAGCATACGCGGCAGAGCGGATTGGAGCCGAACATATCATTCCGACCTATCGGACTTGGGATACGGTGGAAGAGATCCGTTTGGAAGATTTGCCGGATCAATTTGTGATGAAATGCACCCACGACAGCGGAAGCATCGTGATTTGTCGCGACAAAAAGACGCTGGATGCGGGCAAAGCGATCGAAAAAATCCGCAAAGGGCTTCAGACCGATCCCTTTTATTACGGTCGCGAATGGCCGTACAAAAACGTGAAACCGAAAATTCTGGCAGAAAAGCTGTTGGTCGATACCAAAAACAACGATTTGCGCGACTACAAATTTTTCTGCTTTAACGGAAAGGCAAAATGCGTCAAGGTGGATTTCGGGCGCTACGTGGAGCACCGCGCCAATTATTACGACACCGATTTTCAGCTTTTGCCGTTTGGGGAAAACGAATGTCCGCCTGATTTTAAGATGGCGATCGAAAAGCCCGAACACTTTGAAAAAATGATCACCTTGGCGGAAACGCTGGCAAAGGGAACCTCTTTCTTGCGCGTCGACTTTTATAACGTGGACGGCAAGATCTATTTCGGAGAAATGACCTTCTTTCCCGATTCCGGCTTTGGAACCTTAACGGATGACGCCTGGGATGCGAAATTGGGTAGCTTTATGACGCTTCCGACAGAAAAAACAAAATAAATTTGAGCTTGCAAACGAAAAAATCAAAAACACTATGATAGGAAGACTGAGGAAAAAAAGATGAAAACCGTAATGCTTGTCTTTGGAACCCGTCCGGAAGCCATCAAAATGTGCCCCCTCGTGAAGGAATTGAAAACGAGAAAAAACATAAAGACGGTCGTGTGTGTGACCGGTCAGCACCGTCAAATGCTTGATATGGTGCTCGACACCTTTGAGGTTGTGCCCGATTACGATCTTTCGATCATGGCGCAGGGACAGACCCTGTTTGATATTACCACAAACATTCTCACGCGCATCGGCGCGGTTTTGGATGAAGTGAAGCCGGACGTGGTTTTGGTTCACGGCGACACCTCCACCACCTTTGTCACGGCGCTTGCCTGCTTTTATAAGCAGATTGCGGTCGGTCACGTGGAGGCGGGACTGCGCACCTACAACATTTACAGTCCCTATCCCGAAGAATTCAACCGTCAGGCGGTGTCGATCGTATCGCAGTACAACTTTGCTCCGACCGAGCTTTCCCGGGCAAATCTGCTCCGCGAGGGCAAGGACGAAAAACGCATTTTCGTGACGGGTAACACCGCAATTGATGCCTTGAAAACCACGGTGCGTGAAAACTACACCCACCCGGAACTGGAATGGGCAAAGGGGAGCCGACTGATTATGATCACCGCCCACCGCCGCGAGAATTTAGGTGAGCCGATGCATCATATGTTCCGTGCCATCCGCCGCGTGATGGAAGAGCATCCCGACGTGAAGGCGATCTATCCAATTCATATGAACCCCATCGTTCGCAAAGCGGCGCAGGAAGAGCTGAGCGGCTGTGATCGCATCCGCATCATCGAACCGCTTGAGGTTCTTGATTTCCACAACTTCCTTGCCAACAGCTACTTGATTTTGACCGACAGCGGTGGCATTCAGGAAGAAGCGCCCTCGCTTGGAAAGCCGGTGCTTGTCATGCGGGATACGACGGAGCGTCCCGAAGGAATTCAAGCAGGCACACTGAAGCTGGTCGGAACAGACGAGCACACGATTTACGATCATTTTAAACTCCTACTGGAAAACGAAACGGCATATCAAGCCATGGCAAAAGCCAGCAATCCCTACGGCGACGGCTTTGCCAGCAAGAGAATTGCAGATATTTTGGAAGGTGCAGTATGAAATCGATCGGAATCGAATTGCAAAACCAGACCATATTGGTCACCGGCGCTGCCGGTTTTATCGGCTCGAATCTTGTGTTGGAGCTTTTGAAAAGCGAATCCCCCGTGCAGATCGTCGGCATCGACAACCTGAACGACTACTACGACGTATCCTTAAAGGAATACCGCTTGTCGCAGATCGACGCGGCCGCTGCCGCGCACCCCGAATCGACGTGGACCTTTATTCGCGGCAACATCGCCGATCGCGCACAGATCGACAAGCTCTTTGCCGATTTTAAGTTTGACATTGTTGTCAACCTTGCGGCGCAGGCAGGTGTGCGCTATTCCATCACCAATCCCGACGTGTATATCGAATCGAATCTGATCGGGTTTTACAACATTCTGGAGGCGTGCCGCGCCACGATGCAAGGCGAGCATCCGATCAAGCACTTGGTGTATGCTTCCTCCTCGTCGGTTTACGGCTCGAACAAAAAAGTGCCGTACAGCACCGACGATAAGGTTGACAATCCGGTGTCGCTTTATGCCGCCACCAAAAAGAGCAACGAGCTCTTGGCACACGCCTACTCCAAGCTTTATAACATTCCCTCCACGGGGCTTCGCTTTTTCACCGTTTACGGCCCTGCGGGTCGTCCCGATATGGCGTATTTCGGTTTCACCAACAAGCTTTTGCGGGGCGAGACCATTCAAATTTTCAATTTCGGAAACTGCAAACGCGACTTTACTTTCGTGGATGATATTGTCGAGGGTGTCAAGCGAGTTATGATGCGCCCGCCGGAACAAAAAGACGGCGAGGACGGATTGCCTTTGCCGCCGTATGCCGTTTATAACATCGGCAATTCCAACCCCGAAAATCTCTTGGATTTCGTGCAGATTCTGTCCGAGGAATTGGTTCGGGCAGGGGTCTTGCCTGCCGATTATGATTTTGAAGCCCACAAGAAGCTTGTGGCGATGCAGCCGGGTGACGTTCCCACCACTTATGCCGACACCTCGGCGCTGGAGCGGGACATGGGCTTCAAGCCCAACACCCCCCTTCGCGAGGGGCTTCGCAAATTTGCCGAGTGGTACAAGGAGTTTTACAAGATTTAAGACCGCTTTGATCCGTTAGAGCGTATCTTCCGTCGATGGAAGCAAAATACAAATAACAGGAGAACTTGAATATGAAAATTGCAGTTGCGGGAACCGGCTACGTGGGGCTTTCCATTGCTACCCTTTTGGCACAACATCACGAAGTGACGGCAGTTGACATCATCCCCGAAAAGGTGGAAATGCTCAACCATAAAAAATCGCCCATCCAAGACGATTATATTGAACAGTATTTGGCGGAAAAAGATTTGCATCTGACCGCCACCGTGGACGGGGAAACGGCGTACAAAGACGCAGATTTTGTCGTGATTGCCACGCCGACCAACTATGACCCGAGCAAAAACTATTTTGACACCTCCAGTGTGGAAAACGTGATTGGACAGGTCAAAACGCTCAATCCCGAAGCGGTGATGATCATCAAATCCACCGTTCCCGTCGGTTTTACCGAAAAGGTCAGACAAGACTTTGAGTGTGACAACATCCTGTTCAGCCCTGAATTTTTGCGCGAGGGAAAGGCGCTTTACGATAACCTCTACCCCAGCCGCATCATCGTGGGCACCCCTGCCGGCAACCAAAAAATGGAGCAGGCGGCACGCACCTTTGCCGAGCTCTTGAAAGAAGGCGCGATCAAGGAAGAGATTGAAACGCGCTTTATGAACCCGACCGAAGCGGAGGCCGTCAAGCTCTTTGCCAATACGTATCTTGCCCTGCGCGTGAGCTTTTTCAACGAATTGGATACCTATGCCGCCGTTCGCGGACTGGATACCAAGTCCATCATTGAGGGGGTCGGTTTGGATCCCCGTATCGGCAGCCACTACAATAACCCCTCCTTCGGTTACGGCGGTTACTGCCTTCCCAAGGATACCAAGCAGCTGCTTGCCAATTATTCCGACGTGCCGCAGAACATCATTTCTGCCATCGTGGCAGCCAATAGCACCAGAAAAGACTTTATTGCGGATCAGATCATCGCAAGAAAGCCGAATATTGTCGGGGTATACCGCTTGACGATGAAAGCGGGCTCGGATAACTTCCGTCAATCCTCCATCCAGGGTGTCATGAAACGCATCAAGGCAAAAGGAATTGAGGTTGTCATATACGAACCCACGATGCAAGAAGATACGTTTTTCAACAGCCGCGTGATTCGTGACTTGAATGAATTCAAGAAGATGACGGACGTTATCATTGCCAATCGTTACAGCGATGATATTTCCGACGTGCTTGAAAAAGTATATACAAGAGATCTGTATTTCAGAGATTGATTGGTAAAGATGATGACTGCATACGAAGTATTTCAAAAGACGTATCAAAGACAGGCGGAGTACACCGCGTTCACGCCGTACCGAGTCTGTCCGATCGGGGCACATTCCGACCATCAGCTCGGGAAAATCACGGGCTTTGCCATCAACAAAGGAATTCGGATGGCATATGGTCCGAAGCAGAACGGAATTGTGGAAATTCAATCCCTGCAATTTGATAAAAGAGCACAATGGCACGTTGATTCCACACCTGACAAGCCGCAAGGCGATTGGGCGGATCATTTGAGAGGTGCCACCATTGCGCTTGCTTCCCGATACAATTTGAAAACGGGGCTTTGCGGCGTGATCGAAGGGCAGTTGCCGATTGGCGGTCTGTCTTCCTCCGCGGCGGTGATCATTACGTTTTTGGCCGCTCTTTGCCGTCTGAATGAAATTACGCTGTCCCCAAAGGATTTGATTCTGATTTCCAAGCAGGCGGAAAACGAATACGTGGGCGTATCTTGCGGTAAACTGGATCAAAGCTGTGAGGTCTACTGCAAAAAAGACCATCTTCTGTATTTGGATACCAAAGACGATCGGTATGAATTGATCCCCCAATCGGAGAAGATGAAGCCGTATAAATTTGCCATTTTCTTCAGCGGATTGGAGCGCAGTCTTGCCGGCTCTGCTTTCAATATGCGTGTGGACGAGTGCCGAAGTGCCGCGTATGCGCTCAAAGCGTATGCGGGAATGGACTACGGCAAGTTTGAAGAAACCAATCTGCGCGACGTGCCCCGAGAAATTTTTGAGCAGTACAAAGACCGTCTTCCCGCATCGTGGCGCAAACGCGCCGAGCATTGGTATACGGAGTTTGACCGTGTGCAAAAGGGTGCCGAAGCGTGGAGAGCGGGGGACATCGAAGCATACGGCGCGCTTTGCTTTGAAAGCGGATACAGCTCCATCCACAATTGGGAAACCGGCTCGCCCGAGCTTGTGAAACTGTATGAGATCATGACGAAAACCCGTGGTATTTACGGTGGCCGCTTTTCCGGCGCGGGCTTTAAGGGTTGCTGTCTTGCCATCATCGATCCGGCGTATGAAAAAGAAATTGTAGAAACGGTAACGAAGGAATATTTGAGCGTGTTCCCTCATTTGGAAGGAAAATATTCCGTACATATTTGTGAAAGTGCAGATGGGGTGAACGTATGAAATGCTTGATTTTGGCGGCGGGGTATGCCACGCGGCTGTATCCCTTGACGGAAAATTTTCCGAAGCCGCTTTTGCCGGTGGGCGAAAAAACCATTCTCGATTGGCTGGTGGATGATATTGATTCCGCCAAGGAGGTGGATGAATTCGTCGTCATCTCGAACCACAAATACGCCTGCCAATTTGAGGCGTGGGCGAAGACCAAAAAGCAGAAAATCACCGTTTTGGACGACGGAACCGAAACCAACGAAACGCGCTTGGGAGCGGTCAAGGACATTCAGTTTGCGATCGATTCTTTGGGTCTTGACGACGATATGCTTGTGATTGCAGGCGATAACGTGCTGGATTTCAGCTTGACAAAATTGATTTCCTATGCGAAGGAAAAGAAAAGCTCTTGTATCCTGCGTTACTACGAGCCCGACGAGAACAAACTGTTGAAATGCGGGGTTGTAACCGTTGATGAGAACGACAAGATTCTCAATATGACGGAAAAATCCCCGACGCCTGCGACCCATTGGTGCTGTCCGCCGTTTTATTATTACACGAAAGAAGATAGCCATCGTATTGCGGACGGCATTTTAGCAGGATGCGGCGTGGATGCGCCGGGAAGCTTTGTTGCTTGGCTTTGCAAAAAAAGTCCCGTTTTTGCGATGGAAATGCCCGGAAAACGTTATGACATCGGGACACCGGAAAGTTATCACACCGTACAAAAAGAATATCAAGGCATCCTTTGATGCAAAAGAAAGGGGGAAGAAAAGATGGAAAAAAGCATGATGCGAGATTTGATCTTTTCTTCCCTGCGCTTTTCTGTTTTGGGGACACCCTTTTCCGGGGAAGCGAAGCAACTTGCGAAAAAAATCCCGCTTTCGGACCTTTTTGCCCTTGCCAAAGAGCAAAAAATCGCACATCTGGTCGGCTTTGCGCTGAAAGAAAACGCACGTCTTTCCGAAGAAGATCCGATTTCCGCCCGTTTTGAAAAAGAGATGATGATGGCGGTTTTGACCACCGAGCGCATCGAACGGGAACGGCTGCGTGCAGGGCTTATTTTGGAAGAGGCGGGAATCGAGCACATTCCCCTCAAGGGTGCGGTTCTTCGCGCCTTTTATCCCGAAACTTGGATGCGAACCAGCGCAGATGCGGATATTTTGATCCCCGAGGAAAAATTAGAGCAGGCGATGGGACTGTTGCAAGAAAAGAGATCCTACCGCCTGATGGAGCGAGGCAGCCACGACGTATCGTTTGCCGCCCCCGGCGGGGTGAACATCGAACTGCATTTTGCGCTTGTGGAACAAGACCGCCTTCCCGAAGCGTCGGCGCTGTTGGCGCGGGTGTGGGAATTTGCCGAGCCCGTGGCGGGAAAACGCTTTGAGAAAAAACTGCCGGATGAACTGTTTTTGTTCTACCACTTGGTTCATATGGCAAAGCATTTGAACAACGGCGGCGTGGGAATCCGCTTTTTTGTGGATTTGTATCTTGGCTACAATCAGATGCAGCCGAACGAAGAGAACTATCGGAATCTACTCAAAGAGGGAAAGATGGCAGGTTTTGAGGCGGTGTGCGCCAATCTTGCCGACGCCGTGATGGAAGGGAAAGCGGAAAGTGCGCCGGCGGCGCTCTTGGAGGAATTCGTGTTTTCCGGCGCTGTATTCGGCACGTGGGAAAACTACGTTGCCATTCGAAGAAGCCGCAAAGGCAAAGTTTCCTATCTTGTCGACCGACTCTTCCCGTCCTATTCCGCGATGGCGGCGCGTTATCCGAAACTCAAAAAGCATCGCGTGCTACTGCCGTTTTACTATGCTATCCGCATCTTTGAGCATCTGTTTTCCGGTCGGCTTTCCTACTCGAAAAAAGAGTGGCGGGAAAACCGCCTCGTTGATGAAAAAAACGTGGACCGGATGGCAACTCTCTTGGAGGCGCTGGATTTGGATTTTCACGATTGAAACCTTTTGTGCCAAGCGAAAAACACTTGAAAGACGGCACGGATTAGAATATAATGAGAAAGAAATACAAAGGAGAGGGGTTTCATTTGCCCCGATCCGGAAAGTTGAGAACCTATATGGAAAAAGAAAAGTTTTACATCACCACAGCCATTGCCTACACCTCTCGCAAGCCCCACATCGGAAACGTATACGATCCGGTGCTTGCCGATGCGATCGCAAGATTTAAGAGAATGATGGGCTTTGACGTGTTTTATCTGACCGGATCGGATGAACACGGACAGAAGATCGAGCAGCTTGCCAAGGAAGAAGGCATCTCTCCGAAAGACTACGTGGATAAGATCGCTTCTCAGATCAAGGACGTGTGGGATTGCATGAACATTTCCTACGATCGCTTTATCCGTACCACCGATGCCGATCACGAAGCTGCCGTCGAAAAAATCTTCCGGTGCTTGCTGGAAAAAGGTGACATCTACAAGGGCGAATACGAAGGAAAATACTGCGTTCCCTGCGAATCGTTCTTCACCGCATCTCAGCTGGGTGAGGGCGGCGTTTGCCCCGATTGCGGCAGACCCTGCTCCGACGCCAAGGAAGAAGCGTATTTTCTGCGCCTTTCCAAATACGCCGATCGCTTGATGGCCTATTACGAAGAAAACCCCGAATTTTTCGCACCCCTTTCCCGCAAAGCGGAAATGGTGAACAACTTCATCAAGCCCGGCTTGGAGGATCTTTGCGTGTCCCGTTCCACCTTCTCGTGGGGCGTGAAAGTGAAAGAAGACCCCCGTCACGTCATCTACGTTTGGATTGACGCCCTTTCCAACTACATCACCGGCATCGGCTTTGATCCGGACGGCTCGAAAAAGACCTTTGAACACTATTGGCCCGCGGATCTGCACGTGATCGGCAAGGACATCGTTCGCTTCCACACCATCTACTGGCCCATTCTCTTGATGGCTCTCGACCTTCCCCTGCCCAAGCGCGTGCTGGGACATCCTTGGGTTTTGGTCGGTGAAGATAAAATGAGTAAATCCCGCGGCAACGTGCTGTATGCCGACGAACTGGCTAAAATCTTCGGCGTGGATGCGGTTCGTTATTACCTGCTTTCCGAAATTCCCTTTGCACAGGACGGCTCGATCACCTATGAATCGATGATCGCCAAATTCAACGCCGATCTTGCCAACACCCTCGGAAATCTGGTCAGCCGCAGCGTTGCGATGGCAGATAAATACTTCGGCGGCAAGGTGCGCCGTCCCGCTTGCTTCGAAAACGAAATTGACCTTGATCTGATCGGCTGCGAGAAAAAGGCGTTTGCCGCCCTTTGCGAGGGCATTGACAATCTGCATATCGGGGACAGTGTGTCCGCGGTGATGGAGTTTGCCAAGCGTTGCAACAAATACATTGACGAAACGATGCCTTGGGCGCTGGCAAAGGACCCCGAACAGTCCCAACGGCTCGAAACGGTGCTTTACAACCTCTTAGAGGCCATCCGCCGCATCGGGGTGATGCTCTATCCCTTTATGCCCGAAACCTCGGATCGCATCGTTTCTGCTCTGAACAAAAAAACTGCGCACGAAATCGAGGAAGTGACCTGCGATTTCGGTTCCGAAGCCGAATACACCGTATCTCCCACCACGCCTCTGTTTGCTCGCATTGACGCAGACAAGCTCATCAAAGAGCTGATGCAGGCGGACAAAGAAAAGAAGGCGAAGGAAAAAGCCGAAAAAGCGAAGAAGGCGGCTGCCCCCGAAGCCGATCTTCCCCCTTGCACCTTTGACGATTTCTGCAAGATCGAACTGGTTTGCGCCAAGGTCTTGGAATGTGAAAAGGTCGAAAAGAGCGAAAAGCTTCTGCGCTTCCGGCTTGACATCGGAACGGAACAAAGACAGGTGCTCTCCGGCATTGCCAAGTTCTATCAGCCGGAAGAGCTTTTAGGTAAGAATTTGGTTTTGGTGAAAAACCTCATTCCGCGTAAACTCATGGGGTATGAATCCCACGGAATGCTCCTTTCCAGCGAAGCCGACGGCGTTTTGCGCGTCCTGACGCTCGCGGAAGACACGCCTGCCGGCGCACGCATCGGATAATGGGGCTGTTTGACTCTCACGCCCATTACGACGATCCTCGCTTTGCAGGGGATTTGGAGGACGTGGTCGCTCAGATTTCGCAGCCGAGCGAAATTTGTCCCTGCGGCGTGGAAACGGTAGTGAACATCGGGTGCGACGTACCCACGAGCCGACTTTGCTTGGATTTGGCGGATCGCTTCGATCTGTTTTACGCCGCCGTCGGCATTCATCCGCAAGACGCGCACACCTTTGACGAGGATAGCATTCCCGCACTCAAAGAAATGCTGACCCACCCCAAGGCACTTGCCATCGGGGAAATCGGGCTGGATTATAAATACGAAAACGCCTCCCGCCAAACCCAAAAAGAGGTGTTTTGCCGCTTGATGGAATTGGCAAGGGAAACGGGCTATCCGGTGTGCATCCACGATCGCGATGCCCACGGAGACGTGTTTGACATCGTCCGAAGCTTTCCGGACGTGACGGGTGTGATGCATTCCTTCTCCTCGTCCCCCGAAATGGCAAAGCAGTACGTGAGAATGGGCTGGTACATTTCTTTTTCCGGCACCGTTACCTTCCAAAACGCGGCGGTCGTGCCGGAAGCTGCCAAGGCCGTTCCGCTCGATCGGCTTTTGGTGGAAACGGATGCGCCGTATCTTGCGCCCGTGCCGTATCGCGGCAAGCGAAACAAGTCCTGCTATGCCTACAAAACGGCCGAAAAATTAGCCGAGCTTCACGGTGTTTCGACCGAAGAAATGATCGCGATTACAAGGGAAAACGCACAGCGCTTTTTCCGCATGAAAAAAATTTAAAAAAATTGTTAAAAACCTTGTATTCTTGGAAAAGATATACTATACTAATGGGTGGTAAAAATAATAAAAAGGAGATATTAATATGTCTGTAAAAGTTGCTATTAACGGTTTCGGTCGTATCGGCCGTCTTGCTTTTCGCCAGATGTTCGCTGCTGATGGCTATGAAGTGGTTGCCATCAATGACCTGACCAATCCGAAAATGCTCGCTCACCTTCTGAAGTATGACTCTGCTCAGGGTCGCTACGGAAAGGCAGTTTCCGCTACCGACAATTCCATTATTGTTGACGGCAAGGAAATCCAGATTTATGCTGAGCCCGATGCTTCTAAGCTGCCTTGGGGCGAAATCGGTGTTGACGTTGTTCTCGAATGCACCGGCTTCTACACCTCCAAGGAAAAGGCAAGCGCTCACATCAAAGCAGGTGCTAAGAAGGTTGTTATTTCTGCTCCCGCAGGCAACGATCTTCCCACCGTTGTATTCAACGTAAACCACAACATCCTGACCAAGGATGACACCGTTATTTCCGCTGCTTCCTGCACCACCAACTGCTTGGCTCCCATGGCTAAGGCTCTGAATGACCTGGCTACCATCGAGTCCGGCATTATGTGCACCATCCACGCTTACACCGGCGACCAGATGATCCTCGACGGTCCTCACAGAAAGGGTGACTTCCGCAGAGCTCGTGCAGGCGCTGTGAACATCGTTCCCAACTCAACCGGTGCTGCAAAGGCAATCGGTCTGGTTATCCCTGAGCTC
>JAZNNH010000025.1:0-20344 GCA_045580105.1 Eubacteriales bacterium
TGCGGCGGTAACTATGCGGCAAGTCTGCGTGCGGGAGAACGCGCTGAAAAGCAAGGTTATACACAGGTTCTGTGGCTTGACGGTATCGAAAGAAAATACATCGAAGAAGTCGGAGCAATGAACGTCATGTTTAAAATTTCCGGCAAGATTATCACACCGGAATTGACCGGTTCAGTCCTGCCCGGTATCACCAGAAAAAGCTGCCTTGAGCTTCTCAGATCTTGGGGCTACACCGTAGAGGAACGTCCGATTTCCGTTGACGAGCTGTTTGAAGCAGCCGCAAACGGAACGCTCGAAGAAGCTTGGGGAACCGGCACGGCTGCCGTGGTATCTCCCATCGGTCAGCTCTTCTATCAGAACCGTGCCTATACCGTTTGTGATAACAAGATCGGAGAATTGACCCAGAAGCTGTATGACAATCTTACCGGTATTCAATGGGGCAAGATCCAAGATACCAATGGTTGGTGCGTGAACGTTTGCAATGGCTAAACGAATCACCATTCTGGCAGGTCACTACGGAAGCGGAAAAACAAACGTTGCGGTCAACCTTGCTCACTTCTTAAAACAAGAGGGAAGAGAAGTTGCCATCGCGGATCTTGACATTGTCAATCCTTATTTTCGCACCAAAGACAGCGCCGCCGAGCTTTCCGATGCCGGAATTCGACTGATCAGCTCCGAATACGCCAACACCAACGTCGATCTTCCTGCCTTGCCGCAGGACATGTATGCGGTTTTGGATGATCGCAACACAAGCTTTGTCTTGGACGTCGGTGGTGACGATAGAGGCGCGCTGGCACTGGGAAGATTGACTCCTTCCATTCTGAAAGAAAACGATTACGAATTTCTTTTGGTTGCCAATTTCTTTCGTCCGCTGACCCGTGATACCAACGAACTTTTGGAAGTGATGGGCGAGGTGGAAGCGGCTGCCGGAATGAAATTTATGGGAATCGTGAACAATTCCAATCTCGGAGAAGAAACAACACCGGAAGACGTTCTTTCTACGGTTTCGCTTGCCAATGCTTTTTCCAAAGAATGCGGCTTGCCCATTGTGATGACAACAGTTTCTGAAAAACTGTATCCGACCTTAGAAGGAAAAATAGAACATCTGTTTCCGATAAAACTGCAAAAAAAGTATTATTAATCCATACCTGTAAAGGAGAAGAAAAATGGCAAAACTTACATTTAAAACTGATTTTTGTAAGGGCTGCGGACTTTGTGTGGATGCTTGTCCCAAAAAGTTGATTCGTTTTGCCCCGGACAAAATCAATATGAAGGGTCATCATCCTGCAGAGATCACCGATCAAGCCGCTTGTATCGGCTGTGCGTTCTGTGCTCAGATGTGTCCTGATTGTGTTATCAAGGTTGAGAGGTGAAGAAAATGTCTGAAAAGATTTTGATGAAGGGAAATGAAGCAATCGCGGAGGCAGCGATCGTTGCCGGCTGCCGCCATTACTTCGGTTATCCCATTACCCCCCAAACGGAAGTTGCTGCTTATATGGCAAAGAAAATGCCCAAAATCGGCGGAACCTTCCTGCAGGCAGAAAGTGAAATTGCTGCGATCAATATGGTCTACGGTGTTGCCTCAGCCGGCAAACGCGTGATGACCTCTTCCTCCAGCCCCGGAATTTCCTTGAAAGGCGAAGGACTTTCATATCTGGCCGGCGCGGATCTTCCTGCTTTGGTTGTCAACGTACAGCGCGGCGGCCCGGGGTTGGGAGGTATTCAGCCCAGCCAGTCCGACTATTTTCAGGCAACCAAGAGCGCCGGTCACGGTGACTTCCGTATGATCGTTTTGGCTCCCAGCTCCGTTCAGGAAATGGCAGAGCTTACGGTCAAAGGATTTGAACTTGCCGATACCTACCGTATGACCGCTATGATTTTGGCAGACGGTACGATGGGTCAGATGATGGAGCCCGTCTCTCTTGATTTCGACGTCAAGCCCGCACCGAAAAAAGAATGGGCAACCACCGGCACCAAAATGGAGCGTCCCCACAACATCGTAAACTCTCTTTTTCTCAAACCTGAGGAACTGGAGAAATATAACTTTTTGCGCTATGAGCGCTATCGCATCATCGAAGAAAAAGAAACCATGTATGAAGAGTATTTGATGGATGATGCAGAGATTTGTATTGCAGCATTCGGCATTGCCGCAAGAGTGGCAAAGAATGCAATCGACGAAGCAAGAAAGCAGGGAATCAAAGCAGGTCTGATCCGTCCGATCACCCTTTGGCCGTTCCCCAAGGCGCCTTTTGCAAAAGCTGCAGAACACGTGAAATCCATCATCTCCGTAGAGCTTTCCATGGGCCAGATGATCGAAGACGTTCGCCTTGCTACGGAATGCAAGGTTCCCGTGACCTTGTGCAACCGCGTGGGTGGTATGATTCCTTCTCCCGAACAGGTTCTCAAGGCAATTGTCGATGCGCAGAAATGAGGTGTTAAGAAATGGTAGTATTTGATAAACCCCATGCAATGGCAGACGTGCCGATGCATTACTGTCCCGGTTGTACCCACGGTATCGTTCACCGCTTGGTGGCAGAAGTCATTGATGAACTGGGAATTGAAGGCAAGACGATCGCTGTTGCACCGGTTGGTTGCTCGGTTATGGCTTATGACTATTTTAACTGCGATATGATTGAAGCGGCTCACGGCAGAGCACCTGCCGTTGCCACCGGTGCAAAGCGCGCTGATCCCGATAATCACATCGTATTTACCTATCAGGGCGACGGAGACCTCGCTTCCATCGGTATGGCGGAAACCGTTCACGCCGCAGCCAGAAACGAAAACATCACGATCATCTTTATTAACAATGCCATTTACGGTATGACCGGTGGTCAGATGGCACCGACCTCCTTACCCGGTCAGGTCACTCAGACCTCTCCCTACGGCAGAGACGTTACCGCTTGCGGTTATCCCATTAAGGTTTGCGAAATGCTGTCTCAGCTGGATGGCCCCGAATACCTCGAACGCGTAACGGTCAACAGCGTAAAGAACATCAAAAACGCAAAGAAAGCTATCAAAAAGGCATTCCGGAACCAGATCGACAAAAAAGGATTCTCCTTGGTTGAAGTGCTTTCTTCCTGTCCTACCAACTGGGGTATGACACCGCAAAAAGCTCTGGAGTGGATCGACGAGAAAATGATTCCTTACTATCCTCTCGGCGTTTACAAAGACAGATCCAATAAGGAGGAAAACAAATGAGCACGAAACAGTTTCTTCTTTCCGGCTTCGGTGGACAGGGCATCCTGTTTTCCGGAAAAGTGCTGGCATACAAAGGATTGACGGAAGATAAAAACGTTAGCTGGCTTCCTTCTTACGGTCCCGAAATGCGTGGCGGTACTGCCAGCTGCAGCGTGATCATCAGCGATCAGCAGGTGGGCTCTCCCATCGTTTCCAACCCCGATATTTTGGTGGCAATGAACCTTCCTTCTTTGGATCGTTTTGAAGATGCCGTTGTACCGGGCGGCATGATCTTTTACGATTCTTCTCTGGTGGAAAGAAGCGTGAAGAGAAGTGACGTTACTGCCATTCCGGTTCCCGCGACCCGCATGGCAGGAGAAAACGGCTTTGCCAGTCTTGCCAATATGATCCTGATCGGCAAAATTCTCAAAGTTTTGGGTGAATACGACGAAGAAGTGGTCACCGAAACCTTGAAAAAGGTGATTCCTCCCAAGAAAGCAGAAATGCTTGAGGTGAACAAAAAAGCCCTGAAACTCGGCGCAGATTTTGAATAATTTTCAAAATTATTCTTGACAAACAAAAATATATTGTGATATAATACCAGCATCATTTTTTAAATGCGATGAAGGAATTATTCTTTTGTCACCAATCTTTTCAGAGAGCTGCCGCTTGGTGCGAGGCAGTAAGATCGATAAAAGAAGTCTCATTCCGGAGCAGAGTGACTGAACAATAACGTAAGTTACTCCGGCTTGCCCCGTTATCAAGGCAGAAAGTTTGTTAGAACTTTGCAGAGTTGACTGCTATTTTGCAGTAAACAGGGTGGTATCGCGGATTTATTCGTCCCTGAGGTTTTACCTCAGGGACTTTTATTTTTCATTTACCGGAAAGGAAGAAATTAAAATGAAACAGATCAAAATTGCAGACACAACGCTTTGTGCAGAAAACTCAGTTTTCGGTTTTAAAGAAAAACTTGAAATCGCAAGACAGCTTGAAAAACTCAACGTGGATGTAATCGAAATGCCGGAAATTGCGGACGTCAAGCCCGACACCCTTCTTGTCCGTACCATTTCTTCCTTCTTAAAAAACAGCACGCTCTCCGTTGCTTGCGGAAGCACGACGGAAAGTTTGGAGCACGCGGTAGCCGCTTTGTCTTCCACCAAAAAGGCAAGAATTCGTGTGGAGCTTCCAATGTCACCGGTTGGTATGGAATACACGGCGCACAAAAAACCCGGCAAAATGATCCCGTGGATTGAAACCCTGGTAAAGATGGCAAAAGAGAATGTGAACGAAGTTGAGTTCTGTGCTGTGGATGCAACTCGTGCTGAACCCGAGTTCTTAAAGCTTGCCATTCAAACTGCCGTTTCGGCAGGTGCAACTCATCTTTGTCTTTGCGACAGTGCCGCAGAAATGCTCTCGGATGACATCGCATCCTTTGTAAAGGAGATGACCTCCGATATCAACGTTCCTGTTGGCATTCGTTGCAGCAATTCCAACGGTTTGGGTGTTGCTTCTTCCGTTCTGGCAGCAAGAGGCGGTGCATCTTGCATCAAAACCGACGTTGCCGGCGAAAACGCATCGTTGGAAGTGACCGCAGCTTTGATTAAAAATTGCGGAAATAATTATGGCATTTCAACCGGTTTGATCTACACCGAGCTTTCCCGTATCACCAAGCAAATTGCGTGGGTGATGGGAAATGCTAAAAACGAAAAATCCGTTATGACCGTTTCCGGCACCCCCGAAAACGAAGTGAAACTCGACGCCAATGACGACCAAAACGCGGTCAATCTTGCTATTGCAAAGCTCGGTTACGACCTTTCCGTTGAAGATCAAAACAAGGTGTACGAAGAATTTTTGCGCACAGCTCAGAAAAAAAGAATTGGTAGCAAAGAACTGGATGCTATGGTGGCAAGTGTCGCACTTCAAGTTCCTTCTATCTATAAACTGGTCAGCTACGTAATCAACAACGGCAACATCATTTCTTCCAGCGCACAGATTACCTTGGAAAAAGAGAATCAAACTCTGCAAGGTATTTGCATCGGTGACGGTCCGGTGGATGCCGCGTTCCGTGCAATCGATCAGATCATCGGTCATCACTATGAGTTGGACGATTTTCAAATTCAATCCATCACCGAAGGCAAGGAAGCCATGGGATCGGCACTGGTAAAACTTCGCGCGGCAGGAAAGCTGTATTCCGGAAACGGAATTTCCACCGACATCATCGGCGCCAGCATTCGCGCTTATTTGAATGCCGTCAACAAAATCATTTACGAGGAGGCGTAAAACTTGAAACTGTCTTTTTCAACTAAAGGTTGGCATAACAACACCTTTGAAGAGCTTTGTAATATTGCCAGCGATCTTCGTTTTCAGGGAATTGAGCTTCATAATATTTATAACCGCCTCTTTACCGATAAAGACGGTGCGTTTCACGATTATGCCGCTGCCGCAACCTTAAGAAAATTATACGACAAGAAATTAGAAATTCCGTGTATTGATACGATCACGGATATCGGCAAGGAAGAGGAAAAGGAAAAATGTCTTGAGGAGATTTACAGATGCCTTGAGATCGCTTCCAATTTGCATATTCCTTATATTCGTTTGCGCGCAAACAACGGTGAAACCGAGAAGACAACGGAAACCGTTTTTCAATTGATTTCCGAAGTATTGCCGCAGGTGTTACAAAAAGACGTCACGCTCCTTTTGGAAACCACAGGCCCCTTTAGCGATACCAAGGTGTTAAGAGATCTCTTGGACCGATTTGCCTGCGATCAGGTTGCCGCTCTTTGGCAGATGTCTGCCGCCTATTTTGGAGCAGGCGAAAGTGCTGAGGAAGTGATTAAAAACCTCGGTGCCTACGTTCGCCATGTTCAGTTTAACGATGCTAAAATGACGCCCGACGGGGTCGAATATTGCTTGGCAGGGGAGGGCACACTTCCCATTGGCGATATGATGCACGCCCTGCGTTCCGTAAACTTTGACGGTTATATTTCCCTCGTTTGGGATCCTACGTGGTGCGAAGAGCTGGATGATATGGAAATCATCTTTTCTCAGTTCGTTGGCTTTATGAAACAGTTCGGCGACACCGCACGCAACGAAACAAATCTTTATTATAACCGTGCCAGAACCGGTAAATTCATCTGGAAAAAAGATCTTTTGATCGATGCTACTTTTTCCGACGTACTGGATCGCATGGTTGAGGAATTTCCCGATCAGTATGCCTTTAAATACACTACACTCGATTATACCAGAACCTATAGCCAATTCCGCGACGACGTTGATACCTTTGCCCGCACTCTGATCTCTCTTGGTGTCAAGGCAGGTACACACGTTGCAGTTTGGGCTTCCAACGTTCCTCAGTGGTTCATCGCCTTTTGGGCGACTGTAAAACTGGGTGCTGTTTTGGTTACGGTCAATACCGCTTATAAGATTCACGAAGCAGAATATCTTTTGCGTCAGTCCGATACGCACACGCTCATTATGACAGAAGGGGCAAAAGATACACATTACGGCAAAATCATCGCCGAGCTTTGTCCTGAATTGAACGAGCTTTCTTCCGGTCAACCGTTGCACGCAAGACGTCTTCCGTTTTTGCGCAACGTCATTACCGTAGGTTTTCAGCAAAAAGGATGTATGACCTGGAATCAAGCCCTTGAACGCGCCGCACAGGTTCCTGTGGAACAGGTGCGCAGAATGGCAGCAAAGGTAAACAAAGACGACGTTTGCAATATGCAGTATACCTCCGGCACCACCGGCTTTCCCAAGGGTGTTATGTTGACCCATTACAACGTAGTCAACAACGGAAAATACATCGGGGACCATATGGATCTTTCCACGGCAGACCGTATGATGATTCAGGTTCCGATGTTCCACTGCTTTGGTATGGTTCTGTCTATGACGGCTGCCATGACCCACGGTGCTACCATGTATCCGTTGCCTTACTTTTCTCCCAAACCGGCGCTTTCCTGTGTTCACAATGAACACATCACTACCTTTAACGGCGTGCCGACCATGTTCATTGCTATGATGGAGCATCCTGACTTTGAAAATACTGACTTTTCCTATATTCGCACCGGCATTATGGCGGGCGCAAATTGCCCGGCAGATCTGATGAAAAAAGCAACCGAAGTGATGAACATGAAAGAAATCGTTTCGGTTTACGGTCAAACCGAGGCAAGCCCAGGCTGCACGATGAGTAGTTACTACGACTCTTTGCTTGTTCGTACCGAAACGGTCGGAAGCGCTTTTGCCAACGTGGAATGTAAAATCATCGACCCCGAAACGGGACTGGATTGTCCGGACGGTGTCAACGGCGAATTTGTTGCCCGCGGTTACAACATCATGAAAGGGTATTATAAAATGCCCGGTGCTACCGCATCCACCATTGACTCTGACGGTTGGCTTCATACCGGTGACCTTGCTTGTCGCACGCCGGATGGGGATTATCGGATTACCGGACGCTTGAAGGATATGATCATCCGAGGCGGTGAAAACATCTATCCCAAGGAAATCGAAGAGTTCATTTACACCAACCCCAAGGTATCCGACGTACAGGTAATCGGTGTTCCCGATAAGCAGTACGGAGAAGAAATTATGGCTTGCGTGATCCTCAAGGAAGGTGAAACGATGACGGAAGAGGAAATGAAGGACTTTGTTGCTGCCAGCATGGCAAGACATAAGGTTCCGCGCTACGTCCGGTTCGTGTCTTCCTTCCCGATGAATGCCGCCGGCAAAATTCTCAAATATAAAATGAGAGAAGAAGCGGCAGAAAAACTCGGTCTGTAAATTCGTTTTAAGATCAAGTGCGGATTCGGCTTCCACACCGAATCCGCATTCTTTTTGTTTTAATTTCATAAACCTATTGACTTTAACAGATTAAAGTGGTAATATATTAAAACAAATTGCAAAAAAGGAGAATGAAATGGCAAATTGGCATAATGAATCCACCGACCGTCTGGTTCGTGTTTTATCTGAAATCACTTCTGCAGAGGACTGCTATCGCTTTTTGGAGGATCTTTGTACCATCAAGGAAATTATGGATATGTCCCAGCGTTTGGAAGTTGCCATTCTCTTGAAAAATGGCACCAACTATCAAGAAATCAACCGCAAGACCGGGGTCAGCACGGCAACCATCAGCCGTGTCAACAAATGCCTTTCCTACGGAACCGGTGGCTATCAAGATGTCATCGCATCCTTGGAGAAAGAAGGCGAATTGAAATGACTCTGTCCAATATCAGTTTAACAAATGAGGAAGAAGCGGCTTTTCTGCTTCGTTCTCTTTTCCGTCAGTACGGATACAGCCAATATAAGATGAGCAAGTTTGAGGAATACGATCTTTACGTTCGCAACAAGGACTTTCTCATTTCCGACAGCATCATCACCTTTACCGATACCAACGGAAAATTGATGGCGCTCAAGCCCGACGTTACCCTTTCAATCGTAAAGAATTCCGATCGCGATTCCGACGTCTTACAAAAGGTGTATTACGATGAAAACGTATATCGCGTTTCCAGCGGAACCAATAGCTTTAAGGAATTGATGCAGGTTGGCATTGAATGCATCGGACCGGTTGACGATTATTGTCTGTATGAGGTTCTCATGCTTGCTGCTAAGAGTTTGAAAACACTGTCTTCCGATGCCGTTTTGGATCTTTCTCATTTTGGTATGGTAAGCGATCTAATCGCCTCGTTTGATTTAAAGTCAGATACCAAGCGCAAAATACTTTCCTTGATCGGGGAAAAGAATCTTCATGAGCTTTCCCGTTTTTGTAAGGAATGCGGGCTTTCGAAAGAAAGAGAAGAGGTTTTGATTCGCTTGGTTTCGACCTACGGGAAACCGGAAACCGTTTTGCCGCTTTTATCCACTTTTTTGACCGGATACGTACCGAAAGAAGAACTTGCTTTGCTGGAAAAAATCTGCAAGCAGCTAAGTGAAAACGGCTTCGGTGATATGCTTAGAATTGATTTTTCCGTTGTCAACCACAACGAATACTATAACGGGATTGTCTTCAAGGGCTTCATCAAAGGTGTGCCCACGGGCGTTCTCAGCGGCGGTCAGTACGACCGACTGATGCAAAAAATGGGACAGAAATCCCGCGCGGTGGGTTTTGCCGTTTATATGGATCTTTTACAAGCCAATCGCAAAAATCAAAATGATTATGACGTCGATGCAATTTTGCTTTATGACGATACGCTTTCCCTTGATTTGGTCGAAAAGGCAGTGAAAGATTTGATGAATCAAGGAAAATGCGTTATGACACAAAAGGTGCTTCCCGAAAAGATCACCTGTCGGGAAGTGTTTAGAATCACGGAAAGCGGGGTGACTCTCCTTGAAAGATATGCTTAATATCGCACTTCCGAAAGGAAGATTGGGAGAACGGGTTTATTCCATGTTCGCCAAAGCAGGTTTTGAATGCGACGAGGTCATGGAAGACACCAGAAAACTCATTTTTGAAAACGAAGAATGCGCGGTTCGCTATTTTTGGGTCAAGCCCTCCGACGTTGCCATTTACGTCGAACGCGGTGCGGCTGACATCGGCGTTGCGGGAAAAGATATTCTGCTGGAATATTCGCCGGAAGTGTATGAGCTTTTGGACCTTTGCACCGGTGTTTGCAAAATGGCGGTTGCCGCTCCCGTGGGATTTCGCGATGATCGCAGCAAAACCTTGAAAGTGGCAACGAAATTTGCTAATATTGCAAAGGGTCATTATATGAAGTGTGGCAGAGAAATCGATATCATCCACTTGAACGGTTCGATCGAAATTGCCCCGATCTTAGGGCTGACCGACGTGATTGTCGATATTGTCGAAACAGGGAAGACCCTGAAAGAAAACAATTTGGAAGTCATTCAAGACATCGTTCCGATCAGCGCACGGCTGATCGCCAACAAGTCCAGTTTTAAATTTAAAAACGAGCCGATTCGAAAAATTTTAGAAAGTCTTTCGGCTCAATTGCAGGCGGAGGAATAATATGATTCGTATTCTAAAATACGGAGAAGTGGAAAATAAAGACATATTTTCTCGTGTGGAACCGAAATGTAACGTGGAAGAAATCGTTTCGGAAATCATTCGAGAAGTTCGCGAGAAAAAAGATCAAGCCCTTTTTTACTACTGCGAAAAATTCGATCGGGCAACGCTTTCTTCTCTTCAGGTAACAGCAGAGGAAATTCAAGAGGCCCGATCCCAAACCGATCCGGATTTGATTCGCATCTTAGAGCGCGCCGCAGCGAACATCCGCGCTTTCCACGAAAAGCAAGTTCGCACCAGTTTTATTCTGAACGAAAAGCCCGGCGTTGTGATGGGACAAAAGGTTCTTCCGGTTGACAGAGCGGGACTTTACGTTCCGGGCGGAACGGCTTCTTACCCGTCTACCGTTTTGATGAACGCCATTCCTGCCAAAATTGCCGGATGCAAGGAAGTGGTTATGGTCACCCCTCCCGGTCCGGACGGCAAGATTGCCCCTGCCATTCTTGCGGCGGCATCCGTTGCCGGTGTCGATCACATTTTCAAGGTCGGCGGCGCACAGGCGATTGCTGCGCTGGCATACGGTACCGAAACCATTCCTTGTGTTGACAAAATCGTAGGCCCCGGAAACGCATTCGTTGCTGAGGCAAAAAAACAGGTCTTCGGCAAGGTTTCCATTGATATGATCGCAGGTCCCAGCGAAATTTTAATCGTTTCGGATGATAAGAGTGATCCTAAGCATATTGCCGCAGATCTGCTTTCTCAAGCAGAACACGATAAGCTTGCCAGCGCGGTTTTGGTAACGGATAGTGAATCTTTTGCCCAAAGCGTACAAAGCGAGCTGGAAATTCAGATTCCCCGTCTTTCTCGCTGTGAAATTGCCCGCGCTTCCATTGATGACAACGGAAAGATTATCGTTGCGCCCGATTTGCGCGTCGCAATTGAGATTGCCAATGAAATTGCCCCCGAGCATTTGGAACTTTGTATTGATAATCCCTTTGATTGGCTCGATGCCATTCGCCACGCCGGCTCTGTGTTCTTGGGACGCAATTGCCCTGAAGCACTCGGCGATTATCTGGCAGGACCGAATCACACCTTGCCGACCAGCGGTACGGCTCGTTTTTCCAGTCCGCTTTCGGTCGACGATTTCACCAAGAAAATGCAGTATACCTATTTTACAAAAGAAGCTCTTCTTGACGTTGCAGACGACGTTGCGCGCTTTGCAAGCGCCGAGGGGCTTGAGGCACACGCAAAGAGTGCATTAAGCCGCAAAAAGGGGGCTTTATGAGTCGTTTTTTCTCCTCTTCTTTTGCAAATCTTACCCCTTATACGCCGGGGGAACAGCCCAAGGAAAGAAAATTCATTAAGCTCAATACGAATGAATCTCCGTTTGCACCGTCCAAAGCAGTTCAGGAGGCGGCGCTGGCTGCTGCCAAAAACTTGCAGCTTTACCCCGATCCGGAATGCACTGAGCTAACGGCAATCTTGTGCCGGCAGTATGGAATCGAGAAAGACGAAATCCTTTGGACGAACGGCTCTGACGACGTTTTAAATTTTGCTTTTATGGCGTTTTGTGACCACTCTGTTGCCGCGGCTTTTCCGGATATTACCTATGGTTTTTATCCCGTTTTTGCCAACGCAAACGGTGTTTCGTTTGAAACCATTCCGCTCGCGGATGACTTTTCGATCCGTATTTCCGATTATTTCGGGATCGGAAAAACCATTTTTATTGCCAATCCCAACGCACCGACCGGACTTGCTCTTACACCTCGACAGATCGAAGAGATTTTAATTCACAATCCCGATCGCGTGGTGGTGATCGACGAAGCATACGTTGATTTCGGTGCCGAAAGTTGCGTGCCGCTCATTCATCAATATGACAATTTGCTAGTTACACAGACTTTTTCCAAGTCAAGATCAATGGCAGGCGCGCGTCTCGGATTTGGCATCGGATGCAAAGAATTAATTCAGGATTTGAACACCATTAAATACTCCACCAATCCCTACAACATCAACGCGATGACGATGGCGGCAGGCATTGCCACTCTGTCCGAGCCGCAGATTACAAAAAACAATTGTCAGATCATCTGTGAAAATCGCGAATACACGGCAGAAAAGCTGAAAGCACTCGGGTTTGAGATGACCTGCTCTTCCGCCAATTTTCTGTTTGTCAAGCACCCTCGCATCAGCGGGGCGGACTTTTACCGCAAATGGAAAGAGAAGGGCGTTTTGGTTCGCCATTTCCCGAATGAGAGAATTTGCGATTATAGCAGAGTGACCGTTGGCTCTCGCGAGGAAATGGATTTGTTTTTGGAATACACCAAACGTATTTTGGAGGAATGTCAATGAGAACTTTTGAAATCAAACGAAAAACCGCGGAAACGGATATTAAACTTTTCTTAAATCTGGATGGAAAAGGCGTCAGCGAAATTTCCTCCGGCTGCGGCTTTTTGGATCATATGCTAACCCTGTTTGCATCGCACGGCAGATTCGACTTAACAGTTGACTGCAAGGGCGACACTAACGTTGATGACCATCACACGGTTGAAGACATCGGAATTTGCTTGGGTGAGGCATTTTCTGCCGCCCTCGGAAACAAAAAAGGCATCGTTCGGTACGGCTCGATGATTTTGCCCATGGACGAAGCGCTGATTCTTTCTGCCATTGACCTTTCGGGCAGAAGCCACCTGTCCTTTGATCTTTCCATTCGTGCCAAAAAGATCGGCACGTTTGATACGGAACTGATCGAGGAATTTTGGGCTGCGTTCGTCAGAGCGTGCCCGATGTCCTTGCACATTCGTCAGCTCGCAGGCAGAAATGCCCATCACATTGCAGAAGGTGCGTTTAAATCGGTTGCCCGATCCTTACGACAGGCCGTATCGATTGATACAAAGTTTTCCGATGAGGTTCCTTCTACCAAAGGGGTGCTGTAATGGTTGCAATTGTTGATTACGGTGTCGGAAATCTCTTTTCTCTGTCCAGTTCCTTTTCTGCCATTGGACAAGAGGTTTGCGTGACCTCGGATCCGAGCGTGATTCAAAAAGCGGACCGTATTGTGCTACCCGGTGTCGGAGCGTTTGCCGATGCGGCAGAAAAACTCAAAAATACGGGATTGATCCCGATTCTTTTACAAGAAGTCAAAAAAGGGAAGCCCCTTTTGGGAATTTGTCTTGGCATGCAAGTTTTGTTTGACGAGAGCTTGGAATACGGCAGACACGCGGGGCTCGGTCTTATCCCCGGTGTCATTCGTCCGATTTCCGAGGTGATTCCGACAGAATATAAAATTCCTCACATCGGTTGGAATGCACTGCATTTCGTAGGTGAAAAAAGCCCCATTTTTCGTTATCTTAACGAGGGGGATTGCGTGTATTTCGTTCACTCCTTTTATGCCGCGCAGTGTCGCGAATCCGTTATTGCTGTTTCTGAATACGGCGCAAATTTAACGGCGGCTGTACAACGCAAAAACGTGTTCGGATGCCAGTTTCATCCGGAAAAAAGCGGCGCGGTCGGTCTTCGGATTCTTCGTGCTTTTTGTGAATGGGAGGCAGAAACATGCTGATTTATCCCGCCATTGATTTGTTTGATAAAAAAGCGGTTCGCCTTCTCAAGGGCGATTATGCCAATATGACCGTCTACAGCGACAACCCTCTGGAGGTTGCCAAGGATTTTCAAAACGCGGGCTCTACCTGTATCCATATGGTGGACTTGGAAGGCGCCAAATTCGGCACCACACCCAACCTTGAGGTGGTAGAAGCGGTTGCCAAAGAAACCGATCTGTTTTTGGAAATTGGCGGCGGCATCCGCGATATGAAGACGGCAGAACAATACCTTTTTGCCGGCGCCGATCGCGTCATTTTGGGAACGGCGGCGGTCACAGATCCTGCTTTTCTAAACGAAGCGGTTCGCCGGTTCGGAGAAAAGGTCGCGGTCGGAATTGATTTAAAAGACGGACGCGTTGCCATCAAAGGATGGACCGAGGTTTCCGATGAAACCGCCGAATCGTTCTTCCGAAAAATGGAGAATGTCGGCGTCAAAACCATCATCTGCACGGATATTTCGAAAGATGGTGCCATGCAAGGTGCCAATCACGCCCTGTATCGATCGTTATCCAAGAACTTTTCCGTTGACATCATCGCTTCCGGCGGTGTTTCTTCCTTGGATGACGTTTTGGCCCTTCGTAACATGAATCTTCACGGAGCAATTGTGGGTAAGGCGTACTATACCGGTACCATTGATTTAAAGAAAGCAATCGAGGTTGCAAAATGATAACAAAAAGAATCATCCCTTGTCTTGACGTAAAAGACGGACGGGTTGTAAAAGGAAAGAATTTTCTCGGGCTTCAGGATGTTTCCGCTCCGGTCGAACTTGCCAAGTTTTACAGCGACAGCGGGGCAGACGAATTGGTCTTTTATGACATTACCGCTTCCGCAGAAAACCGCGGATTGTTTGTTGACGTTCTGCGTCAGGTTGCTTCCACCATTTTTATTCCCTTAACCGTTGGAGGCGGCATCAACACCCTTGAGGATTTTGACAGAGTGCTAAAATGTGGCGCGGATAAGGTCAGCGTTAATTCCGGAGCGATCCGAAATCCGGAGCTGATCGGACAAGCTGCGAAGCGATACGGAGATCAATGTGTGGTCTTGTCCGTTGACGTGAAGCGCGTTGACGGTGTTTTCCGTGTGTTTGCCAAAGGCGGCAGAGAAAACACCGGAATGGAAGCAATGGAGTGGATTCGCTCCTGCGTGGAGCGCGGGGCTGGGGAAGTGGTCGTCAATTCCATTGATAAGGACGGAGTCAAGAACGGCTTTGATTTGGAAATGCTCGAACAAGTTTGTTCGACCGTCAACGTTCCGGTCATCGCTTCCGGCGGCGCAGGATCAATTTCCCACTTCACAACGCTCTTTTCCACGCTTCCCAAAGTCGATGCCGGTCTTGCGGCTTCTATTTTTCATTTTGGTGAAGTAAAAATTTCAGATTTAAAAGAAGAATTAAACCGGCATCACATTCCGGTTCGCATATAAGGAGGTATTCTTATGATCGATATGGAACAATTGAAATTTGACAAAAACGGACTGATTCCCGCCATTGTTGTGGATGCAGTTTCCAAAAAAGTGTTGACTTTGGCTTACATGAACCGTGAAAGTCTTGAAATTTCCATCGAAAAGGGCTTGACCTGCTTTTTCAGCCGTTCCCGTCAAGAGCTTTGGCTGAAAGGGGAAACGAGCGGAAATTATCAGCATATCGTTTCCATCAAAAGCGATTGCGATGGCGATGCACTCCTTGTTACGGTAGAACCCGAAGGACCTGCTTGCCATACGGGAAACGATTCCTGCTTTTTCAATGATCTTTGGGAAAGCGACACCCTGCAGGAGTTTTCCCTCGAATCGTTGATGGAGCTCATTCGTGGCAGAAAAACCGAAAAGAAGGAAGGGTCTTATACAACCTATCTCTTTGAAAAAGGGATTGATAAAATCTTGAAAAAGGTTGGGGAAGAGTGCACGGAGGTGATCATCGCCGGTAAGGCAGATGATAAGAAAGAAACCATCTATGAAATTGCAGATCTTGCCTATCACGTAATGGTTTTGATGATTCAAATGGGCATTTCGCTTGAAGATATTCACAAGGAGCTTGCCTCCCGTCACCTCATTGACAAGAAGGTAAAGCAAGAAAAGATGACCGGAAACGAATAATATGCAAGATTGAATGAATATTGTGCAAGTCAATTCGCTTGCACAATATTTTTTTATGAATTGTTTATAAATTTAAAGGTCTTATGAATGAATATACCTTGACAAAGATACCGTAAGGTCGTATAATATTTAGGTTCTAATCTATACTTTGAATATTTATTCAGTTTTTTGAATTTAAGGAGAAATCAATGGCTAAAATGTGGGCAGGCCGCACGGACGGTCAGATCGATCAGCTGGCGGACGACTTTAACTCTTCCATTCATTTTGATTATAAAATGTTTCGCCACGACATCATAGGCAGTATGGCACACGCTGCTATGCTTGCAAAGCAGGGGATCATCACAAACAACGATGCGGATTCTTTGATGGACGGTCTGGAGCAAATTCTGTCTGAATTGGAAAACGGCGCGCTTTCGTTCGATTGGACCTGCGAAGACATTCATATGTTCGTCGAACAGGAACTGACCAAACGTCTCGGTGACGTCGGAAAGAAGCTTCACACAGCCAGAAGCCGCAACGATCAGGTTGCCCTTGACATCAGAATGTATTTAAGAGATGAAATTGATGCCATCTTAGAAAAGCTTTCCGCTCTCCTTTCCGTTATTTGTGAAAAAGCCGAAACCTATCGCAAAACCATTCTGCCCGGTTATACCCACCTGCAACGGGCACAGCCGATTTCCTTCGGCCACCACTTGATGGCATATGCCATGATGCTGTTGCGTGATCGCGAAAGACTTGTTGATTGTAAAAAGAGAATGAACCGTTCTCCGATCGGTGCCTGTGCCTTGGCAGGAACCACGTATCAGACCGACCGCCGCTTCGAAGCTGAAAAACTCGGTTTTGATGATATTTGTCTGAATTCTTTGGATGCCGTATCCGACCGTGATTTCTGCGTGGAATTGATGAGTGGCTTTTCCATTCTGATGATGCACCTTTCCCGTTTTTCGGAAGAGATCATTCTTTGGTGCAGCTGGGAATTCAAATTCGTAGAGCTTTCCGACACCTTCACCACCGGTTCCTCCATTATGCCGCAAAAAAAGAATCCCGATATTGCGGAACTGGTCAGAGGAAAGACCGGTCGTGTATACGGAGATCTGATGGCGCTTTTAACCACGCTCAAAGGTCTTCCTCTTGCATACAACAAAGATATGCAGGAAGACAAAGAAGGCGTCTTTGATGCCTGCGATACCGTAAAAATGTGTTTGGATGTCTTTGCCGGAATGCTCAAAGGCGTCAAAGCAAATGAAGAAAATATGTTGAAAGCCGCCCAAGGCGGATTCATCAACGCCACCGACCTTGCAGACTATTTGGTCAAAAAAGGATTGCCGTTCCGATCGGCATATAAAATTTCCGGCTCCATTGTTGCTTGGTGCTTGGAACACGAAAAAGTATTAGAAACGCTTACCTTGGAAGAATATCAAACCTTCTCTGATCTTTTCGACGAACACGTCTTTGATGCGATTGATCTGAAGGTTTGTGTGGAAAAAAGAATCAGCGAGGGCGGAACCTCTTTCGATTCCGTTCAAAAGCAGATTGATTATGTTAGAGGGATGCTGAAATGACAAAAGTTTTTATCGACGGAAGTGCCGGCACAACGGGGCTTCGCATTCACGAGCGATTGGCGGATCGACCCGATTTGGAATTGATCATCCTTTCGGATGACTTGAGAAAATCCGCCGAAGCACGTAAGGATGCGATCAACCGCGCCGACGTTGCTTTCCTTTGTCTTCCTGACCCCGCCGCCGTTGAGGCGGTTTCGATGGTGGAGAACGACTCGGTTGCGATCATCGATACTTCCACGGCGCACCGCACCGCACCCGGTTGGGTTTACGGCTTTCCGGAGCTTTCTCATTCAAAAGAGAAAATTGCCAATGCCAAGCGCATTGCCAATCCCGGTTGCCACGCGAGCGGTTTTGTAGCCCTTGTTCAGCCCCTCGTCGAGGCAGGACTTTTGAGGAGGGACTCTCTTCTGACCTGCATTTCTTTAACCGGATACTCCGGCGGCGGAAAAGCCATGATTGCCGAGTATGAAAGCTCTTCCAGAGATGCGCTGTTGGACGCTCCCAGACTCTATGGCTTGACCCAACAGCATAAGCACTTAAAAGAGATGAAAGCGGTTTGCAACATCAAAACTAAACCCGCCTTTTGTCCCATCGTTGCTCCTTTCTACAGCGGGATGGAAGTCACGGTGCCGATTTTCTCCGATATGCTCAACGGCACAAAAAAAGACGTGGAAGAAGTTTATCGCACGCTTTATACCGGCAGTATCGTCCATTTTGAACGTGACGTGGAGGAATCCGGTTTTCTTTCTTCCGCAGCTTTCACCGGCAGAGACGATATGCAGATCACCGTTACCGGAAACGAAGATCGACTCCTTTTGGTTGCCCGTTTCGATAACCTTGGAAAAGGTGCCGGCGGCGCTGCCATTCAGAATATGAATATTTTACTCGGTATCAAAGAAGATTGCGGTTTGACTGTGTAAACGGAGGAAAATAAAAATGAAATTAATTTCCGGCGGCGTTTGCGCGCCGAAAGGTTTTTTGGCTTCCGGCATTCATTGCGGGATCAAGAAAAACAATCCCAAGCGCGATCTTGCCTTGATTTACAGCGAAAAAATCTGCAGTGGGGCGGCAGTGTATACGAAAAACCTCATCAAAGGTGCGCCTCTGATCGTATCACAGAAACACTTGGCAAACGGATATGCACAAGCTGCCATTTGTAACAGCGGCAACGCTAATACCTGTAATGCAAACGGCATTGAAGTAGCAGAAGAAATGGCGAAATTGGCGGCAGATCAGCTTCATATTGATCCTCAGGACGTTGTGGTGTCGTCTACCGGTGTCATCGGTCAGCCCTTGGATCTGACTCCGATCAAGGCAAACATTGCACAATTGGCAAACACCCTTTCCACCGATGGCAGCAATTTTGCCGCGCAAGCCATCATGACCACAGATCTTGTCAAAAAAGAAGTCGCAGTTGAATTTGAACTGGACGGAAAGGTTTGCCGTATGGGTGGCATCGCAAAGGGAAGCGGTATGATTCATCCCAATATGGCTACGATGCTGGTGTTTATCACCACAGACGCGGCAATTGCTCCGAATCTGCTTCAAAAAGCGCTTTCCGTTGACGTCGAAAACACCTTTAATATGATCAGCGTCGACGGTGATACCTCCACTAACGACACCGTTACCGTTCTTGCCAACGGTATGGCAGAAAACAGCTTGATCGATTCCGAAAACGAAGATTTTGAGATCTTTATGAAAGCGCTGAACACGGTAAATCTTCACCTTTGCCGCAGCATTGCCGCTGACGGAGAAGGCGCAACGAAGCTTTTGGAATGCGAAGTGAAGGGTGCAAAAACCATTACGGATGCAAAAACCGTAGCCAAAAGCGTTGTTTGCTCCAGTCTTTTAAAATCCGCTATGTTTGGTTCTGATGCCAACTGGGGAAGAGTGCTGTGCGCCATCGGCTACAGCGGGGCAGACGTGGATGTGAACAAAATCGACGTTTCTTTCAAGTCCGTCAAGGGGAAAATTCTGGTGTGCAAGGATGGCGCCGGGGTGGACTTTTCCGAAGAAAAGGCCAAGGAGATCCTGCTGGAAAAGGAAATTGAGATCCTCATTTCCCTGGGCAGCGGGGATTTCTCCAGCTGCGCCTGGGGCTGCGACCTGACCTACGATTACGTGAAGATCAACGGTGATTACCGCACCTGAGGAGGAAACAGGATGGACAAAATTCTTTCCAATAATGAACGGGCAGAAGTGCTGGTGCAGGCCCTGCCCTACATCAAGAAATACAGCAACAAAGTGGTGGTCGTCAAATACGGCGGCAATGCCATGATCAACGAACAGCTCAAGCAGCAGGTGATGGAAGACATTGTGCTGCTTTGGCTGATCGGTGTGAAGGTGGTGCTGGTCCACGGCGGCGGCCCCGAAATCAGCGACCTGATGAAACGCCTGGGCAAGGAGAGCAAATTCGTGGACGGCCTCAGGGTCACCGACGAAGAAACGGTGGACATTGTGCAGATGGTATTGGCCGGCAAGATCAATAAAACCCTGGTGAACCTGTTGGAAATGAAAGGCGGCAAGGCCATGGGTATTTCCGGCATGGACGGCCGGCTGATCGAAGCGAAAATGAAGGATGAAAGGCTGGGCTACGTGGGGGACATCACCAAGGTGCACATCAACCCCGTGCTGGACCTGCTGGAAAAAGGTTATATCCCCGTGGTGTCCACCCTGGGGTGCGATAGGCAGGGCCATGCCTACAACATCAACGGCGATACCGCGGCGGCCTATATTGCAGGGGCATTGCAGGCAGAGCGTCTCATCATGATGACGGATATTGCCGGTATCCTCCGGGACAAGGACGATCCCGCTTCCCTCATTCCCGAAATCAATCTTTCCGAAGCAGAAAAACTGTATAAAGAAGGCAACATTTCCGGCGGCATGATCCCCAAGGTGGAATGCTGCGTGACGGCCATCAAGCAGGGTGTGAAAAAGGTGATCATCATGGACGGCCGGGT
>JAZNNH010000026.1:0-24020 GCA_045580105.1 Eubacteriales bacterium
ACCTTTTTAAAATCGTTCGGCTTGTCCGACTCCCTTTCTTTTTCGGGACACGTAAATCTTATTTTTGAAGAAGCATTGGATTTCGGCGAAAATACGCTGTCTTTTTCGACTCCCGATGCAGGTAAGTACACCGTTCAAACCAAAATCGGAACCTGTCCCTCGGCAGAATCTTTGCTGTTTTTTTCGCCTTCTTCCGACCTTACTTGGGAAACGCGTGAGGGAGTAGGCACGGTGCCTATATTGTCTACCGTCCAAAAATACAGCAATCTGAAATCCTTTAACGGTAGTCCTACCATGTTGGGAGGCAAGGGGGAAGGAGTCCCGAAACTTGTCTTTGAAGCGGACGACAATTCCTTCCTTGACGATACGCTTACCTTTGAAGTCCGAGGAAACTGTTTGGTCGGCAAATTGGATTTTGAAGTAAAAGATGAGGATTTGAACGCGGGAGTGTATCAGCTTAGCTGCCCGAACGGTCAAGCAAGAGTGGAGGGGTCTATTCTGGGCGGCAAGGTCATCACGCAGGATGAAAACGGAAATCAAAGACGGTACTGCGTTGTGATCGAGCGCGCTGGGTATCACATTCCTGTCTTGTATCTGGAAACCGAAAACGGGGAAGAGATCACGAGCAAAACGCAATATCTTTCCGCGAGCTTCAAAATGGATGGCGAGGGTACGAACGTTCCCGACGTTTTGGAAACGCACATCCGCATTCGCGGCAGAGGGAATTCCACTTGGAAATGGGACAAAAAGCCGTATAAGATTCATTTTGACGAGCCGGTTTCCCTGCTTGGTCTGCCTGCGGCAGAAGAATGGGCATTGTTTGCCAATTACGCGGATAAATCCCTGATGCGCAATCGCTTGGCACAGGAGATGGCATCAAAGCTTTCGTTCTCGTATTGCCCCACGCAAGAATACGTGGATCTCTTTCTCAACGGAGAGTATATGGGCGTTTATTCGATCGGAGAACACCTTGAAGAGGGGGAAGGCCGTGTAGAAGTGGAAACCGATATGACCCGAATGGATTGCGGCTTCTTTCTTGAGGCGGGCGGTGTGGTTGCCGGTGTCGACGTGAAAGGAATGAATTATTTCCACGCAGGTCTGGTCAAATTCGTTCTCATTAAAACGCCGGAGTACAATACGCTTACCTCCGAGCAGTTCGGTTATATCAAAGATTATATGCAAGCGGCTGACGCGGCGGTGAAAAAAGGGGAAGGATACGAGGAGTATCTGGATATGCAGTCCCTGATCGATTGGCTGATTATGATCGAGCTTACCAATAACACGGACTGCGCTTGGCGCAGAAGCACCTATTTTACCAAGCAGCCCGACGGCAAATTGGTGATGGGCCCCGTATGGGATTTTGACCTTGCATTCGGTAATTTTTCCAAAGACGTCGCCGGCTTCAAAACTTGGGTCAGCACCTCTGACGATGACTACGTCGGTGAAACGTGGTCGACCCATCTTTTGAAAAACGAACAGTTTCAAAAGCAGTTCAAACAGCGCTGGAACGAGGTCAAAGACGTTCTCCTGCAAACGGCAATGGAGTCGATCGACCGCGATTTTGAATTGTTATATCCCTCCGCTCAGCAAAATTTCGAGCGATGGGACATTCTCGGAAAGAAAGTTGCCTTTGAACGGCACGACACCAAGAATTATAAAACCTACGTTTCTCAAATCGATTATTTAAAAGAGTTTCTCATCAATCGAGCCGATTGGATGGATTCGCAAATGGAGGAGTGGTAAGCGATCGTGGAAAAAACAATCTGGAAAATACCGTCTTCCGATGGGGTTCATCTGCTTCATACCTGTCTTTATTTACCGCAGGGCGAATGCAAAGGCATCTTTCAGGTCATTCACGGTATGACCGATTATACCGACCGCTATGAAGCACTGTTAACGGCAATGGCAAACGAGGGCTACGTCGCATTCGGCTTTGACCTTTTGGGTCACGGACATACCGCGCAGGATTATTCAGAATTGGGTTATTTTGCAGAGCAAAACGGATGGAGGCATCTGGTATCCGACGTGCAGCTTGTCGCAGGGGCGGTGAAAGATGCGTTTGGAAATGCGCTTCCTTATATTCTTTTGGGACACAGCATGGGATCCTTTATTGCCCGATGTGTTGCACTGGAAGAGGGAGCGCCGGATGGGCTCATTTTGGTCGGCACGGGCGGCCCACAGCCCACCGGCGCACTTGGTATTTTTATGTGCGACGTTCTTTCGAAGCTTTACGGGAAACGGCACATTTCCTATTTTATGCAAGGAATGGTGTTCGGCGATTACGACCGCAAATTTCCGGAGGAATATAAGAATCGTTGGATCACGGTTGATACCGCCAATCTTATTAAGTATAAGGACGACCCGTTTTGCACCTTCCGTTTTTCGGTCAGCGCCATTTCCGATTTGATCCACTTGCACCAAAGGGCAAACTCCGCGCAGTTCTTTTCCGATGTTTCCTCCGAAATCCCCATCCTGTTGCTCTCTGGGGAGGACGATCCGGTCGGCGATTTCGGAAAAGGGGTCAAAAAGGTTTATCAAAAACTCTTGAAGAAACAAAAAAACGTTACGATGCATCTGTATCCGGGTTTCCGACATGAAATTTTGCAAGATTTTTGCCGAGATGAAGTAATCGAAGAAATCAAAGCATTTGTCAAATAAAAAGAAGCTCCGCTTTTGGCGGAGCTTCTTTTTATTTTCTTTATTTTTTAATGGGGTTTTGTTCGACTGCCTCGTGTGCGGCCTGCTGGAGCATGAGGATGCGTTCCTCTGCAATTTTGTAACTGGTGGGGCGCCAAGTGTTTCCGATGCAGCTTTGTCCGGTCAAGGTTTCAAACCAAACGCAAGCGTTGAGGTACTGACCGCCGTTTTCCGGACCGTCGTGATACAAGTCACGGCTTAAGTCACCGGACTGATACTTGTTTCTTGCAATGTAAAATCCGTCGCCGCAAGGCGCAAGCCCAAGACCTAAGTCGGTTGCCATTTTTTGAGAAACGGCGCGAACGTTTTGGTGGTTGGTATCTTGATATTGCTTATCGGTTACGGTGACACCGTTACGGGACCAGCCCACTTCATAGGCCCAGTTTTGTTGCCAAATCAGTCTGGATTTGGGGAAGTGTTCTCTTAAATAACCAACCAGATTCTCAGCATAAGGAATGCAGGATTCCAAGGATTTTTCGTAGTTGAGGGAGGTGGTAGGGGAGAAGGCCTGCTGAATGGAAATGACGTCCCAGTTTTTCTTAGCCAGACAGTACTCCAAACTCACGTCGTCATAGTCGATCGTGCTACCGGCTTGGACGTGATGTCTGAGTCGGTACATCTCCAGTCCCTTCTTCAGCCAATCCCAATGTTGATCCAACCGGCAACCGGAATAGTAAACGGTAAAAATGTTGACTCTGTTGTTTCCTGCTTTGGTAAATAGACCATTCAGTTCATCCGGCCAACCGGTGGAAAAGCTGTTGCCGATGATCAAAACGTTATAAAAGGTATCGGCGGCAGGGTCTTCTTGTTCCTTGGGACCCGTTTCGGTGGGTTTTCCTTCGGTTTTGTTTTGGTTGTTCGGTGCGGTAACTTCGCTCGTTTTTTCTTCGGTCATGGTTTCTCCTGTCTGTTCCAAGCTGGGGCCGGAACAAGCGGAAAGAAAGAGAGTCGAAAGAAACAAAAGCGCGAGAAGGAAAGCAAGAGATTTTTTCATGGAGAACTCCTTTATTTGATCGTGTTTTGCGCAACCGCTTCGTGAGCGGCTTGTTGCAGCATCAACACACGCGCTTCGTCGAGCTTGTAGCTGGTGGGACGCCAAGTGTTTCCGATACAGCTTTCTCCGGTCAAGGATTCAAACCAAACACAAGCGTTTAAGTACTGTCCGCCGGTTTCCGTTCCGTCGTGATATCCGTCGCGGCTTAAGTCACCGGACTGATACTTGTTTCTTGCAATGTCAAAGCCGTCGCCGCAAGGAATCAAGGGAAGAGCGTTGTCCTTGGCAATTTTTTGGCAAACGGCACGGATATTTTTGTGGTTGGTATCTTGATATTGCTTATCGGTAACGGTCACACCGTCGCGAGACCAGCCCACTTCAAATGCCCAAGTTTGATGGAAAACCAGCTTTGACTTGGGGAAGTTTTCTCGCAGGTAATTTACCAGATACTCGGCATAGGGAACACAGGTTGCCAAGGATTCGTCATAACTGAGAGAAACTTGGGGAGCAAAGTGCTGCTGAATGGAAATGACGTCCCAGTTTTTCTTAGCCAGACAGTATTCCAAACTTACGTCGTCATAGTCGGTCATGCTTCCTGCCTGCATATGGTGTCTGAGACGGTAATTTTTCTGTCCCGTCTTCAGCCAATTCCAGTGCTGCTCCAAGCGGCAACCGGAATAGTAAACGGTAAAGAGATTGACTTTGTTGTTTCCGGCTTTTTTGAAAATGCCGTTCAGTTCATCCGGCCAACCGGTGGAAAAGCTGTTGCCGATGATCAATACGTTATAAAAGGCATCGGCGGCAGGGTCTTCTTGTTCTTTGGGAGCCGTTTCGGTGGGTGTTTCTTCGGTTTTGTTTTGCTGGTTCGGGGTGACGTTTTCGGCCGTCGTTTCTTCCTCGGTCAGGGTTTCCTGCGGCTGTTCCAAGCTGGGGCCGGAACAAGCCGAAAGAAGGGAGGTAAGAAAGAGGATTGCGAAAAGCAAGGCAAGGGTTCGTTTCATAACGGCTCCTTTACTTGATGGTATTTTCTTCTACAGCGCGATGGGCGGCCTCTTTGATGGCTGCGACCTTATATTCATTCAAGTCATAGGTGGTAGGACGCCAAGTGTTATCCAGACAGCTTTTTCCTGTCAGGGATTCATACCAAACGCAGGCGTTTAGGAGCTGTCCGCCGCCGGTCGAGCCGTCGTGATACTTGTCGCGGGTCAGGTCCGTGATTTCCGAGCTTTGTCTTGCGTAGAACCAAGCATCACCGCAGGGAATCAGAGGAACGTTGTTGTCTTTGGCAATTTTCTGAGATGCTTTGCGGATGTTTTCGTGGGAGATGTCTTGCTGGGCTTTGTCAGCCATGGCGACGCCGTCGCGTTCCCAACCGATTTCATACGCCCAAGTTTGATGGAATACCAGCTTTGACTTGGGGAAATTCCATTTCAAGAAATCAAACAGATTTTTTGCATAAGGGGTGCAAGTATCGATCGAAGTGTCGTAAGATGCGGAAACGGTAACGCCGAAATGCTGCTGGAGGGAAATGACGTCCCAGTTTTCCGCTGCAAGGCACTGGAGCAGGGTTAAATCGTTTTGGTCGGTTCGTTTGCCTTTGTCGTTGATATGACGTCCCAAACGGTAGTTGTTGACGCCCTCTTGCATCCAATCCCAGTGCTGCTGAAGACTGCATCCGGAATAGTAAACGGTGTAAATGTTGAGCTTCAATCCGGCAGCGCCGAACATCCCTTTCAGTTCATCCGGCCAACCGGTGGAAAAACTGTTGCCGATGATCAAAACGTCCAGTTCTCCGTCTGCGGCGGGATCTTCTTGCTCTACCGTGCTTTTGAGAACCTCTTCTTGGGTGGTTTTTTCTTGTGTTTTCTTGCTTTCCTCTTTGGTTTCGGTCTCGGTGGCAGCCGAAGAACAAGCCGTCAGGAGGGAAGTGAGCAGTGCCAAAAGGAAAAGAATGGAAAAGAATCGTTTCAGTTGCATAATATTTCTCCTTTTTTTTAATCTTGTGAGATAGGGGTGATATTGAAATCGCCGATCGAAAGGGGATGCTTGCAATGCTATTTTTCCTTACAAAACATTGTAACATTTTTTTGCAAAAAAAACAATAGGAAGAAAACACAAATCGCAAGGTCTTTTTTTATCGATATTGAGGATAACAAAAAAGAAAAAGCCACGGATGTGGCTTTTTCTCATTTGTTTTGCTTAGCGAGTACCGAAGTATCCGTCAAACACGGTGATCTTAGCACCGGTTCCGAGCTGAACCGTAATGCAAATGTTGTTGCCTTTGTCTGCATACTCTGCTGCAGCGGATCTTAAACTTTCGCCGGTGGGAGTTATGACCACCTCCGTTGTACGCATAATCACTGCATGGACGTTCGGAGAGTTTGCACGGTAGGTCATTTCTTTGATTGTCGTGCCGTTCTTGGTGATGGTGACGAAAACGTCTGAGATGGCGTAATTGCTGACCAGATTCAGTTCCTCGTATTCTCCCGCCGTCAGATAACTTTTTTTCAGATCAACGTTACCCAAAGCGGTGGGATAAATTTTATTGTTGATGCTTTTGTATTTTAAGATCTGGGAAACTTCCAACGTGGGAACGTCAACCTTCTCCGAACAGATTTCTCGGATTTCTTCTACTGTCAGGAAAAGATCTGCGTTGTAAAGCTTTTTCTGTTCAGTCGTCAAGGTGTTGTAAACTGCAGTATACTCAATATCGCTGCGCTTGATGAGGCGAGCAAAGGCCTCCTCCTTGGGGTGACGAGCGTTTTCGGTGTTAAGCTGCAAAATTTCTTCGTTGTAGAACTTAACGTAGCTGCGGCTCTCGTCGGAATCCACGTCCCAGTGGTATTCCAAGAAGGTGAAGGGAAGATAGGTTTCGTCTTGCAGATATTTGAAGGTGTAGGTGCCGTCGGTGGCGATTCTGCCTTGTCTGGTGTAAGGCGCACCCTTCATGGTCGTGCCTTTTCCGGTGGCAGTGTTTCGGTTGTCATAATCGAACGCCCAGCCCTCGATCTGCTCGATCACTCGAACGGTACTCTTGGTGGAGTCGATGATTTTGGTGCCGCCAGACTCGATGTAGACTGGGTTGACCTCTGCAACCATCAGGCAGTGACCGTCGGAAAGCAGGCAGTCGCCCGGCTGAAGCTTGGCATAGCAATTAAACATCGCGTCGGGGCCGTTCGCTGTATTCCAGTCTGTGATAACGTTTTCCGTGTCATAGCCGACGGGGTTGTTGTAATCGGTCGTGTCGGTATCTGTTACACCAAACGCTATAATATCGCGGTGCGTGTATTTGGTTCCCTCGTGTTCAAAGCCATAGGTGAATCCGCCAACCGGAATATAGCCGTTATAAACGTTGACGTAGGTGGTCATCTTGGCATTGACCGAGTTGATCACGCGATTCCAGCCCCACTGTGCACCGGAGGTGCAATGGTTATACATGATTTTGGCGTAGGGGGAATTCGCACCGGTTTCATCGTATCCGCCGTTTTCCACGATGGCACGGGACATTTCCATGACACCGGTGTTTTCATCGTAGTATTCCAGCCAGCGATAAAGGTTTCCGCTGGCGGGGTTTGCCTTATAGGGGATACCGCCGAAATATTCACCTTGTCTGATGTACTTATCTACGTTATCTCTATCCGCAGAGGTAATTCTTCCGTTTCCGTCCTTATCCCATACCCATCTATATACTCCGTTGATACTGGCACGGCGATAGGTGGCGTCACCGACCGTTTTAACCGTTTCACTTGAACCCGGCCGCTCTTTGAGCATGATGTAGTTTCTATAAAGCGTGGTGCGGTAAGGGGAAACGTCGACGTCGGGAGTCCAAGTAAAGGAGCACTGAAGCGTGAAGTAATCGATTGCCATCTGACGGCGCTCCTGCGCCGTCAGTTTGTTTGCATTCGATTCGGTCAAAGAGAGAAGTGCATCCACCTTGGTCTGGGACAGCCGTGTTTCGGTGGGTTGGAATTCTGCCATACCGGTCAGAGGACTTCCGCTGAGCTGCTGAGTGGAAACAACGGTAAGGTTCTTTCCGGTGCCGACCCAAGTTGCGCCGGTATCGGTGACCGTCTTGAGGATGGCAGCATCGCTATCGGTTCCTTCACCCAAGAAGCGGATCATGTCGGAGTATTGTGCCGTTTCGGTGTCGGCAAGCTTCAACACGATGTAGGTTTTGCCTTTTGTCAGAGTTTCGGTTGCAATGAAGGCCTGGAAATCGTCAACCTGCTCGATTTCGTCAATAGTCAGAGAAGCGTTTTTCGTGAGCTGAATGTTGGACTTGTCGCGAACCGTGACAAGCTTCACGCTCTGATTTGCAGCTGTAGCTTGAACCGTACCCTTGAAGATCAGATTGCTTTCGGGGGCCTGCTTGATGATGATCTGGCTCGTGCCCGTGCTTTCGGGAGAATTCGTGTACGAACCTGCACGAACGTCGTCGTTGAAGGTACCGCCGGTGATGGTAAGCTTCGCTGTTCCGTGAACAGGGTTGGCACCCCAGCCGCCGGCAGCCACTACATTCTCGAAGGTACCGCCGTTGATGGTCATATCTACGTTTTGGGTGTGGTATGCGGCTACTTGATCGTTGTTATATCCCATGTTTCCGCCAAACACGTAATACTGGAAGGTACCGCCGTTGATGACGGAGCGATAGGTTCCGGTATAGCCATCGTGGGGCATTGCGCGAGTGCCAAAGCCAACACCTTTAATAAAGGTACCGCCGTTGATCACGGTGTCGGTGTCGCCTGCCATGGTGGCGGAAACAGAACCTGCCGTGAAGGCGATGTAACGTTTTGTGTTGTCAAGGTGAGTGTACGAGCCGCCATTGATGACGTTTTGGACCGAGACACCGTTCTGATCCTTGCCCATGGTGCCCGAGGAGGAACCGCCGTGGTAGCGTGAAGTGAAGTTACCTGCATTGATGATGTTGACAACGTTCTTCACCGAACCGTCGTAGCTACCGCCGATATAGGCAATACCGCTTCCGGAGTTGTTGAAAGTGGGTTCGTTTCCGTTTTTATCAGCGGAAACGGTGTTGGTGATGGTGCCTTTGACGGTAATGGAACCCGAATTGGAACCGCCGAAGTAACCGACAATGGTGCCGGCGCCGGAGACGTTGTTGGTTACGTTTCCGTTCACCGTGCCCGAAGCACCGGCTCCGCCGAAGTTGTCCATAGAACTGGACTGAACACACGTTACAATGTCACCGGTTGTCGTACCCTTGTAGCTACCGCCGAGGAAGGCGGCAAAGAAGGTGGAGTCGTTTACCGTGTTCTCGATCTTTGTTGCGGTTGCGTTATAGTTTCCGCCATAGAAGTTTTTAATGAAGCTTACTTTATTTACTTTGTTTTTGATGGTGCCGTCGACGGAACCGCCGGAGTTTCCGCCATAAACGTTGTCTCTGAACGTACCGCCGGTGAAGTTGTTTTCAACGTCACCGTAAAGCGTTCCACTGCGGTTACCGCCGCAGAAGCTTGAACGGAAGATACCGCCGGAGACGTTGTTGATCACGCCGCGGATGTAACCGGCGGAGGAGTGACCGCCGTAGAAAGTGGCGTTAAAGATACCGCCTGTGATATTGTTATAAACTCTTCTGCTTCCTGCTGCGCCCAGTCCAAAGAAGTAGGATTGGAACGAGCCGCCGGAGATGTTGTTGATGGTGGAAAGGTTTGCCGTGGAACCGGAAACCTCACCGGTGAAGGTGCCGCCGGAAATGTTCAACTTGCTGTTTTTCTTGATTTCACTGTTCGTAGAGGGAAGAACGGTGTCGATGATGGTGGGATTCTTCTGCGCATCCTCCTGCGAAATGGAAATGGTAGTGTTGCCGTTCAAAACAGTATTGAACAGAGGACGGATGGATGCAACGGTGCCTCCGCTCACGGTGATGTTGATGTCACCCTTAAGGGACTTGGTGTCGAAGATAGTACCAACACCGGCATCTCCCCAAAGATTGGAAACCGTACCGCTTTTCACTTCAACGGTAGCGCTGGGTACCGGAGCAGTACCGATTTTTGCGCTTGTTGCGGAAACGGTTGCGCCGTCAATGATAAGGGCAGGGGCCAGCTTTTCGGGAGTAATGCTCAAGCTGACACCGCTTGCATTTTCAAGAGTTTCGCCGTTAAAGCCGACAGCTGCGAGAAGGGCGGTGCTGTTTTCAGCAGACAGATAGTTCACTCCCTTACCAAAGGTAATAGAGGAGGGAATGCATTTTTCGCTGTTCTGGTTGGCGTTCACGTGTTTTGCTTTCCAACCGTCATAAGCCAGCTTGGTGTAGTTATCACCAAAGAATTTTGCTTTGGGAGAAGCATCTTTTTCTACGCCAAAGTCAACCTGTTTGAAGGTGATGTGACCCGAACCTGCATAGAATTGCGTTTCGGTCATGCCGATGGGCATCGAAACCTTTTCAAAGGTAAAGTCGTTGGCACAGAAGACCTTTTCGGTCAAGATTTCAATCTTCGCGTTACCGGTTCCGATGATGGTAATGGGAAGCTTGGTGTTGCTGGTAGTGAAGATCGTGGGAAGGTTGAACAAACGCTCGGTTTTGTTCTGATAAGTTCCGCTGAGCTTGATCGAAACGGCGTCGGAAATGCTCCACGATCTTTGAGCAATCTCTTGCAGAAGTTGATCCAGATTGTCAGCGTCGGTTTCATAAGAAGTGGTGACCTTTTGACGGATCACGGATACGTTGTACTGCTTCGGATGAGCGCCGTTGGCAGGATAAACGAGGATCTCAATGACCCCTTCTTTTGTCGTGCCCAGTTCGCTTTCGCCGTGGATTTCCACTCTCGCGTTTTCATCTACGGCTTTGGCAGTGATGCCGGGAAGCGTGCCAAAGGGCACAACGATCGTGTAGTCAACGATTTCAGAAGAGAAGAGCGGAGCAAAGCTTTCAGCGCCGGAAGAAGAGAGTTCGGCAAGGTCAGGGTTGCCGCCGGTCAAGGAAAGATCGGGAACGGTTTCGCCTGCGCTCTTTGCCTTGTTGAAGTGAAGAACACCGACCTGCTCTGCGCCGGAGATGAGCGCCAGATCAAAGGCAAAGTGGGCGTTCTGGAGCGTGCCGTCCCACTGTACTCCACTGGCGCTGGCAGAATCTGCGAAATTGAGTGCGACTTCAAAAAGGTAAGAGAAAGATCCGTCTTCTTCGGTTTTGATTGAACCCCAGTTGGGAAGGGCATATTCATAAGCGCGATCAATGGAATAAAGACGGGGGCCACCGTTGGACTCGAGCTGTGTTACGATGGTCTCGAAAAAGTATTGGGTGCCCAGTTCAGGTCTGTTTGTGTACATTTTTTCATACAGCTTGAACTCGGTGGTTGCACCTTTTTCGGCATCGTCAGAAAGACCCAAGAAGGTGGTCAGAAAATATTCTTTTCCACTGTGGGCTGCGTTTTGGTTGACCTTAACGGCAACGTACAAAGCGTCACCTGTGCGGGAAAGATACAGGTCAACGTAGTTGGGAAGATTTTCGGTCAGTTCGTTGCCGGTCATATCCTCTGCCCAAAAACCGTTTTCGGCGGTCAGGTGCAGAGTGGGCTCGGAAGATCCGTATTCGTTGGGGGAAATTTTGCCGTCCGGAACCCCGGCGGTTTTTGTTTCCAAAACGGGAATGCCGCCTTGCTCGGCAAGAGCGAGCGGCTGGGTGCCTTGAGCAAACGCAGAAAATGCGGTGGGCAAAATCAGGAGAATGCTAAGGACCAGGCATAATGTTTTACGAAAAGCTTGTTTCATTATTTCATTCTCCTTTCTTTATTTGTTGATGGTCTGCTGGGTGTAACTTGCACTTTGCTTGTATGCTTGAACCGCCTCGTGTGCGACTTCGCGGATGGCTTTGGCTCTTTCATCGGTAAGAGGATAGGTGTAAGTGGGCTTCCAAGTAGCTTCTCTTACGTCTTTGCCGGTCAGCATCTCAAACCAAACGCAGGCGTTCAGGTAGCGTCCGCCGCCGCCTTCGCCGTCGTGATAAAAGTCACCGGCTTCCTCGCCGCCTTTGCCGTTACACAAAACGTCACCGATTAATTCTTTGTACGTTTTGCCGCCGAGTGCATCTTTGGGTTCGTCTCCGTTACGTGCCAGATCCCATGCTTCACCGGAGGGAATCAGCGGAACGCCGAACAAAGCGGAAAGTCCTTTGTACTGTGTTCCGTCTTCACCGACAAAGCCCCATACGATGTTGTGGATTTGTTGGTGATAACGGGTTTGCTGGTTGCGGCTCCAAATGCGATCGATTTTTTGTTGATCGGTGTAATTTTCCGATCCGGCAACAACCATATCGGTTCCGTCTGCGCTCGGTTCGATTTTAACGGAACTGCCGCATCCGTAACCAACCTGATAAGCCCAGGTTTGCTGAATGTAAAGATCGGCATCGGGCTGATCTGCTCTCAGATAATGAAGTAGGTTCGCCATGTAAGGAGCGGAATCGTCAAGACCGTTTTTATAGCCCTCTTCAAAGGAATAGGATGCATAGGGGGCACCGTAGTGGCTTTGGATGCTGATAACGTCCCAGTGGTCGCAGAAGTCAAGGATTTCACCAATGGTATAACCACCCGTATAGGAGATTACGTTTTCGGGAGTCGCACTGTAAAGACCGCCCTTGAGTTCTGCGTTTCTAAAGTCGGTCAACAGCCAGTTCCAATGCTCGTAGGGCTTACCGCCGGAATAGTAAACACGGCCGATGTTCATGTGAATGCCCATGCTCTTGGCAAGGTCAACCAGCGGCTGAACGTAATAAGCGGAAAAGCTGGAACCGATCATCAAAACGTTCAGATACTGTTCGTAATCGGCATATACCATGTCGTAATAGCTGGGGGTGTTGTTATAGTAGTTACCGTAAACGGTAATTCCACTCGCGTCTTGATATGTTGCGAACGCGCGCAGAGAAAAGTAGGTTTCGTAGAAAGTGTCTTCCGTGGAGAAAGTGGCAGTGTAAGTGAGCTTGCCGTCCGCTTCGGAACTTAGCTTCGGAGTCAAAACAGTAGCGGTAGGATGACCGAGGGTCAGCGCGTTGCTACCCTGCTTTGCGGCATCGTCAAGGAAGAGAACACCCACTCCGGCCAGGGCTTTTTCTTCCACACCGGAAACGGTGAAGGTGACCTCGAATTCGCGTTCTTTGGAGTTGGAGTTCTTATCGGTGCGTTCCACCTTGGTGATTTCGGGAGCGGGGTGAGTCGCTTTCTCGATCGGGCTTCCCAAAAGGTTTACGATATTGGGAGTGTAGGTGCTCGCGTTATCACCGAACGCTTCTCCGATGGTAATATCGTTGGGAAGGGTCTGAATGTTCGGAACACCGTAGATCCACCAAGCCGTGTTGCCGGAAACCTCAAAGGGCATTTTGACAGAAAAATACATACGGTCAAAATCTGTTTCCGGAGTCGTTCCCGCGGGAGCGATGTCAGTCCATTTGACACGGAATTCATATACGGTCTGGTTTCTGTCATAGTCCTGATATTCGGTGGAGGAGTCGTTACCGGGAGTGGTGCGCTCTGTTTTGATGATGCTGTCAGTACCGGTTACCTCCGATTTTCCTTCTGCAATTCGGAAAGCAGGAAGGGTTTTTCCATCCTGTGCATCCTTTTGAGAGGCGGAGAAGTTGAAACCGAAATAAGGCGTGATGGAATATTCGGTTGTTGTACGGGTGACGGTCTCAATGTAGAAATACACGTAAGTGTCATCATAAGTACCGTACAGATCCAGCTGGTCGGGAAGCCATTCGTCGTTTTGGAATCCCGCAGCCGAACCGTCCTCAGAGGTAGAATAGAAAATACCGTTGTAGGACGATCCGAAAGAGTCGGTAAATTGATCCATCAGATTGTAGGAGGAATCACGAGCTCCGTCGATGGCAGGCGCGGCCGGAGTTTTGTAAATTCCCGTTTGATGTTGACCGTACTGTTCCATTGCATAAGGCAAGGGCGCGACGGTCGTCACTGCAGTGACCTGGGTGGGGGTCAATGCTGAAAAGAGGGGAAGGGCCATCGCAAGCAAAAGGACTGCTGCAACGATCTTCCAAAGAGTGCTTCTTTTCATGAGCGTTTCCTTTCTTTGATTCGTAATTCTAAAATGGGGACAAAACCCCTATTGTGACCTCTATTATACCTCTTTTTAAGCTTTCTGGCAAGCCATAAAAGGGAGAAAAAAAGACTTTTGTTTTGTGTATTATCACCAATTTAAATAATAAAATGGAAAAAAGAAAAAAGAGGATGCTATTTTGCATCCTCTCGAAATGGACATTCTTCGCAGCGCGGTGCGCGTGCCCGACAATACTCTCGTCCGAGCCAAATGAGTCGGTGGCAAAAGTCGGACTGCTCTTCTTTTTTGATGATCTTTTCCAGATCTCGGGTCACAACGGCGGGGTTTTCGCTTTTTGACAAACCCCAGCGTCCGGCAAGGCGGATGCAGTGGGTGTCTGCTACGATGTGGGGATCCCCGAACACGTCACCGAGCATCAAATTGGCAATTTTTTCTCCCACTCCGGAAAGCGCCAGAAGAGCGGATTTTTCTTTGGGAACGTTGCCTGCGTGCCGGGTCAAAAGCTCTTGGCACATGGCTTTGATTTGCCGTGCTTTGCTTCGGTAAAGTCCGCAGGGGCGGATGGCCCTCTCCAGCTCCTCGAGGTCGGCGTTGGCAAAGGACTCGGCATTGGGATAGATTGAAAACAGCGTTTTGGAAACCTCGTTCACGCGTTTGTCGGTACATTGGGCGGAAAGCCGCGCCATCACCAAAAGACGGAAGGGATCGTTTTCATATTCCAGCGCGCATTTGGCATCGGGATATTGTTTTTTTAAGCTATTCCCGATCTCTTCGGCACGCTTCTTTTTTTCTTTTGGGAATCGGGAAAGCGCAGGGCACTTGATTGTTTCCACGTTGTTTCTCCTTGATTCTTGATCGTTATCAATATAGTATAAAATGAAAAAGAAGTCAAGAAAACGGACCTGTTTTGCTTTTTTTTACAGAACACTTGATTTTTTGTGCCGTTATAGAGTAGAATAGTAATAATGCAAAAAGGAGGCACGATATGAATCAGGTGATTGCTTTGGTTGGAATGTGCGGCAGCGGCAAGAGCGTTTGCTGTGAAGAGTTTAAAGCATGCGGCTGGGAATATGTGTATTTCGGCGGCGTTACGATGCGCGAATTGGAAAAGCGCGGGTTGGAACGCAACGAGGCAAATGAACGTGCCGTCCGGGAAGAATTAAGACGAGTTCACGGACCGGCTGCCTTTGCCATCCTCCTGAAAGAAGAAATTGAAGAAAAATTGAAGCAGAACCACGTTTGCTTGGACGGTCTTTACTCTTGGTCGGAATGGAAGGTTTTGCGCGAGGCGTTTGCCGATCGCCTGACCGTGGTTGCCATTGTGACGGAACGCAAAAAACGCTATGACAGAATTTCCAAACGGGTGATTCGTGCGCTCACACCGGCGCAAGCAGAAAGCCGCGACGTTGCGGAAATTGAGAATATGGAAAAGGGCGGTCCGATCGCCATGGCTGATCTTTTTCTGTTTAACGACGGTGACATCGAGCAGTTCCGCGCTCAAACCCGTGCCTTGATTGATCGGGTAGACGAGGGCAAGCTGTGATCGGAGAAGTTGACAAATCAACAACTTCGGGGGTATAATTCCTCTGTTTACAGGATTGAAACCAAGAAAGGTTTATAACTACGATATGGAAACAAAAAACAATCGAGAGCCGGCGTACGAGCTTCGCAGTATGATCGAAAAAACCGCAAAAGCCCTCCCCGATAAGGATTATTTGGTTTACAAACGGGGCGGCGGTCTGGAAAGCATGACCTTTTCAGGGCTGGAAGAACGCGTTCGCGCACTCTCCGAAACTTTTTTTGAATTGGGCATTGTCGGCAAGAGCGTGGCGGTGATCGGCGAAACCAGTCCGGAATGGATCATCACCTACCTTGCTACCATCATTACGGGCGGTGTGATCGTCCCGCTGGATAAGGAATTGTCGGAAGAGGCAGTTTGCGGCTTTGTGAAAAAGGTCGGCTGCAGCTGCGTGGTCTATTCCGAAAAATGCGCCTCTTTCTTTGATGAGAAAAAAGAGCAGTATCCCACGGTCGAGTATTTTGTGAAATTCTCTCCGGAAACAGAACTCTCTTTGGAGGATAAAAAACCGGAAAAGGGCTACGTCGGATTCGTTGACTTTTTGAATTTCGGCAGAAAACTGGTTGAAAACGGTTCGGAAAAATATGACAGTGCGCCGGTCGATATGGAAAAAGTGTGCGCCATCCTCTTTACGTCCGGAACCACAGGCAGCTCTAAGGGAGTTATGCTTTGCCAGAAGAACATCATTCACGCCATCAACGGTTCTTACCGCTCCACCGGATTTGAATCGCACGATACGGTTGTGTCCGTTTTGCCGATCCATCACACCTACGAAATGACCTGCGGCATTTTGACCCCTCTTTATATCGGTGCTACGGTTTGCATTAATGATTCTCTGAAGTATATCGTTCGCAACTTCCAGCTCTTCAAACCAACGGGACTGGTTCTGGTGCCCCTTTTCGTTACCACCGTTTACAAAAAGATCTGGGAAACCGCCAGAAAAGGCGGAAAAGAAAAGCTTCTTCGCGGCAGTATGGTCGTTTCCGATGCGCTTCGGAAGGTCAAGATCGATCCTCGCAAGCTTCTGTTCCGTCAGGTGCAGGAGGTGTTCGGCGGAAAGCTTCGCAGAATTATCTGCGGCGGTGCGCCGATGCCCGCTGACCTTGTGGCAGAATTCGAGGCGTGTGGCATCAAGCTTTGTCAGGGCTACGGCATCACGGAATGTGCGCCTCTGATCAGTGTTTGCCCGGAAGGAAACAACAAGCCCGGCTCCGTCGGTCCCGCCATCCCCGGCGTCACGGTGAAAATTGACGTGGAGGAAGAGGAAGACGGAAAACTCATCGGTGAGATTTTGGTCAAAGGCCCCAACGTCATGAAAGGGTATTTCCAAGATGAAGAAGCCACGGCGGACGTATTCAACGGGGCTTGGTTCCGCACCGGAGATTACGGCTATTTGGATCAGGACGGATATATTTTCATCACGGGACGCAAAAAGAACGTGATCGTTTTGAACAACGGCAAAAACGTCTTCCCCGAAGAAATCGAAGAGTATTTGGGAAAGATTGAATTGATCAAAGAATGCGTTGTGATCGGAAGAACCTCCGAAGACGGCACCGTGGTGGTGACCGCTTTGATCTTCCCGGATTTTGCCCGTGCGGCAGAAATGGGATATGAAGAAGATCTGAATGTGATCGGCACTGTGATCAAAGAGGAAATTGCCAAGCTCAACCGTACGCTTCCCTCGTTCAAACAAATTCGCGGCATCGAAATGCGCCGCACCGAATTTGAAAAGAATACTTCGAAAAAAATCATTCGATATACCATTAAGTAATGACAGGAGAATTTATTATGTTTGAAGAACTGAAGAAAATCTTGACCGAAGAATTGGACGTTGACCCGGCTCTGGTTGTACCCGAAGCGGAGTTTGTCAACGACTTGAAACTCAACTCTTTGGAAATTGCCGATTTTATCGTGATGTGCGAAGAAAAATTCGGTGCGGAAATTGAAGAAGGGGATATCCATTCCATTCTGACCGTTCAGGATCTTTGCGATTACATTCAAGCTCATGCCTGAAAAGGGACAGCTTCATATTGTATTGGTTGAGCCCGAAATCCCTCAAAATACCGGAAATATTGCAAGAACCTGCGCCGCTACCGGTGCAGTTTTGCATTTGATAGAGCCCTTGGGGTTTGAGATTTCCGATCGCTACTTAAAACGTGCGGGATTGGATTATTGGCAGTATCTGGATTTGCGGATCTATCCGAATTTGGATGACTTTTTTGCCAAGAACAGCGGAAATTTCTACTTTTTTACCACCAAAGGAAAGAATCTTTATACATCGCCCCAATATCAGGGCGAGGTGTATCTATTCTTCGGAAAAGAAACGCGCGGTCTTCCGGAAGATTTGATCCGCCAGAATCTCTCCCACGCCGTTCGCCTTCCGATGCTCGATCAAATTCGCAGCTTAAATCTGTCCAATTCGGTTGCCATTGCGACCTATGAGGTGCTTCGCCAATGGGATTTTGAGGGATTTTGCTTGGAGGGAAAATTGAAAGGAGCCGAGTGATATGAAAAAGTGGATCTCCATTCTCCTTTGCGTTTTGACACTGGCATCGTTGCTTTATATTTTCTCCAATTCCATCAAGTCCGTTTCGCAAGTGGACGAAACGAAAGACCGTGTGCTTAAAACCGTTGAAGCCGTGGTGAAAACGGTGACAAAAAAAGAAGTCTCTTTGGAACAATTCGGCAAAGCCGTTCTTTCCAAAATCGGACACGTTTTGGAGTATGCCGTTTTTGCGGGACTTTTTTCCTTCTCCGTTTTTTACATACAAGAAAGAAAGCAAAAACATAATTTTTATCAACTGATGCTGGTGTGTGTCTTCGTTGCACTGGCAGACGAGCAGCTTCAGTCCTTGGGGCTCGGAAGAACGCCCAAGGTCAGCGATGTGCTCATCGATTTCGCCGCGTGCATGGTCGGATATGCCGTTTCGGTTTTGATTTTTGCTGTTTGGGAAAGGAGACAAAGACGTGGAAATCGTACTCTTGGCGCTTGATTTCCTGTGCCCGACGTTTTTCTTCTTACTGGGGAGAACGCGGCGCGGCAGGACTCGAAGGGTTTTGGTTCGCGAAAGTCTTTTGACCTTTCTTTTGGCGCTTTTGTTTGCCCCGATCGGATTCTTGTTTTTTTCTCTTTCCGTGCAGGGAATCATCTGTGCCGGAATTTTATTGTCACAGTTTTTGTTTTTAACAAAAGAAATGATCTTGACAGAGAAAAAATAAAAATGCTTCTGAAATTCAGAAGCATTTTTTGTTTTTATATGATTCCGGAAAGGTCTACGGGGTAGAGAATGCGAAGCTGATTCATTTTGCTTTGATACGCTTTCTGCTGCGCTTGCGCCAGAAGACTTTGCTCCAGCTGTGCTTTGGCATCTTCAAAGGAAATGGGCTTTGCCGCATTCTTCTTTTCCAGTTTGATCAAGTGATAGCCAAACTGCGTTTTCACAGGGCCACGCACTTCACCCTCTGCCATTTCAAAGCAGGCCTGATCGAATTCTTTGACCATCTGACCGCGACCGAATTCGCCCAAATCGCCGCCTCGTTCCGAAGAGGGGCAGGTCGAAAAACCTTTTGCGGCTTCTTCAAAGGTCATTTCGCCCTTTTGGATCTTTTCCAAAAGATCCTGAGCACGCGCTTCGTCTTCCACCAAAATGTGACGGGCGCTGACCGTTTCTTCGCCTTGGAATTCTTCCGAGTGCTGGTCGTAATACTGTTTCATTTCTTCCGTGCTGACCTTGATGTCGCGCAGGATCTTGTCAACGTAAAAATTGGCAAGCAGCTCTTTTTTCAGCTTTTCCAGCTCTTCTTTAAACTGCGGATCGTGATCCATCAAGTTCTTTTTGGCATCCATCACAGCCAATTCTTTGTTGATGATCTGTTCCAAAATGATTTGTTTTCCCTGAGGGTTGTTGTACTGAGCGGCACGGGGGCCGAGGTTCATCAGCGTGTTCTGTACGTCTTCCTGCGTGATGGCTTTTCCGCCCACGACAGCAAGCACTTTGCTTTGATTGTTCATAGCGATCTCCTTCTCATATTTGTTCATTTGAGTATAGCACAGCTTTGCCATAAAAGCAAGAAAGAGCGCACCAAAAATGAACTTTCCCATAGAATAGAAAGACAGGAGGTGATAAAAGTGGCTTATTCCGATCGGGAACTCTTGGCAAGACTGGTTCAGTGCGAAGCCGGAGGAGAGGGAGATAACGGAATGAAGGCGGTGGCATCGGTTGTGATGAATCGCGTCAATACGACGGTCGGTGAATACGGAAGGGTTGCCAATACCATTCGGGAAGTGGTCTTTCAGCCCGGCCAGTTTGTGTGTGCAATGGAAACGGTCGGCGGGAAGTACAATCGGCAAAATATTTATAATATGAATCCGACCGGGGTTCACTACGACATTGCCGATTGGGCGATTGCGGGAAACCGTTTGCCGAACCTCGGCTCCGCGCTTTGGTTTTTCAACCCCTTTTCCTCGACCTGTCCCAAAAACTTTCCATCCGGAGTAGGTTCCTTTGTCATCCGCATCGGCGATCACTGTTTTTATAACCCAACTTCCGCCTATCGGTCAACGTAAAGAAAGGAACCAGTATGGATCAATACCAACAACCCTATCACGCAATGCCCAATCCCGCCGCCCCTCGCAGAGGAGGAAATCAGTTCACCCCGCCCCCACAGCAAAACTTTAATGACCCCGATATGGAGGGTTCGGTGCAAAAAGTTCTGACCAACAACATCGGCCAGTACGTGGTCATGGAATTTTTAATCGGAACGGAAAACATCGTGCGCAAGCAGGGAATTTTATATTTCGTGGGAACCAGCTACGTGGTGCTCTTCGATGACGTGATCAACAATTATATCGTTTGTGACCTGTATTCCATCAAGTTTACTTATTTCTATTACCCCGGAGATCGTCCCAATCAAAATTACAATTCCTTAGCACGCAACAATTTCGATAATCCTCAATAAAAAAAGAGGCGATTTCGCCTCTTTTTTTGATTGAAATTCGCCTTACGGATTCAAAAGGAAAATGGCAAGGTTTAAATAGCCGGCAAACGTGACCCAAAGGGCATAGGGGATTTGAAGGTATGCCGCCCAAGGACGCACTTTCTTATAAAAGGTGATGGTGCGCAAAATGAGAAACAAAAGACAAAGTAGCCAGATGAAAGAAAAGAGAAATGCTCTGGCATTGAAAAACAGGATGCTCCAAAAGAAGTTGACAACCAGACTGAGGGCATAGGTGAACAAAGCCGTTTTAGCATCCTCCGGCGCATCCTGTCTTTTGGTGTAAACCGCGGCGGCACTGATTCCCATCAAAAGGTAGAGAACGGTCCACACAATGGGGAAGAGGATGGCAGGCGGGGCGAGCGGCGGAGTTTGGATCGTGCTGTAAAGGTCCATATTCTCCCGTGTCAAAAAGGCGGAAAGCGCGCCCACGCCAAGACTGATGACGCAGGAAATGAGATAGGGCTTGATTCGTTTCCACATAATAGATACCTCTTTTTTGTTTATTTTATGATTCGACGAATTGAAATATGAAAAAGAAAGGACAATAAAACAAAAATCCCCCTTTTTACTCTTGACAAAAGGGGAAAAATACCCTATAATCGTAGTCGTCCCTGTTTTGGAGGGATATCGAAGTGGTCATAACGAGGCGGTCTTGAAAACCGTTTGGGAGCAATCCCACAAGGGTTCGAATCCCTTTCCCTCCGCCAAAGAAAAAGGCCACTGATAGGTGGTCTTTTTCTTTCCTGATAAAGCAAATGAAAACCGAATACGATTTGGAGAAGTACCCAAGCAGGTCGAAGGGGACGGTTTGCTAAACCGTTAGGTCGGTATCCACTGGCGCCGGGGTTCAAATCCCCGCTTCTCCGCCAAAAAGAAGAACTCATCGAGCGATGCGTTCTTCTTTTTTTATTATTTTTGTTCGCGGAACACAATGGTTCCGGTCTTGTCGTCCATGTCATCCACAATGGCAAGGGATTCCAGTTGATACCCCAAATTGCGAATGGCTCTGCCGCCGTACTGAAACCCTTTTTCAATGGCAATGCCAAGTCCTGTGACCGAGGCGCCTGCTTCCTCCACGATGGAAATGAGTCCCTGCAGGGCACATCCGTTTGCCAAAAAGTCATCGATGATCAAAACGTGATCTTCGGGACTGAGAAAGCTTTTGGAAACGATGATTTGATTTTTGTTTTTGTGGGTGAAGGATTCCACCTCTGCCGTGAAAACGTCGCCGGCGATGTTGATGGATTTCGATTTCTTGGCAAAAATGAGCGGAACGCCGAACTCGCGTGCCACGGGATAGGCAATGGCAATGCCGGAAGCTTCAATGGTCAGAATTTTGGTAATAGGATGGTTTGCAAAGCGCCGATGAAATTCTCTTCCGATCTGATCCAAAAGATCGATGTCCATCTGATGGTTCAAAAAACTGTCTACTTTTAATACGTTTCCCGGTTTGACAACACCGTCTTTGAGAATTCTCTCTTCCAAAAAATTCATACTTTCCCTCCCGATCATTTTCGACAGTATAGCACATTCTTTCTCGCTTGTCATCTTTTTTGGAAAAAAACTCCCATTTTCGAAAAAAGAAAAAGCACACCTTGCGGTGTGCTTTGTTTGGCTGCCGAACTAGGATTTGAACCCAGACAAACAGAGTCAGAGTCTGTCGTGCTAACCGTTACACTATTCGGCAATATGCATTTTCAACGCTGGTTATCTTATCATATTATGCCGTGTTTGTCAAGAGAAAAAACATAAAAAATAGAAAAGAATGGGAGGAAGTTTCGCGAAAAGAATTGAAAAAAAGATTTTTTTGTGCTAAGATGAAAAAAACGCTTCGAAAGGATTTTTGATATGAAACAGTTTTTGGAAGAATTCAAAAAGTTTGCGTTGCGCGGCAACGTCCTTGATATGGCAGTCGGCATCATCATCGGCGGCGCCTTTACCGCGATTGTGACTGCACTGACCGAAAATTTCATTCAACCCATTCTCACCATTGTTTTGACTTGGAGATGGGATTTGCTCACGTTTCGAGTAGCCGGTCAGGCAATTGCCAATTTTGCGACCGCCATCATCAACTTCGTTCTCACCGCCCTCGTTCTCTTTCTCATTCTGAAATTTGTGAATACACTGACAAATCTGAAAAAGAAACCCGAAGAGAGCGCGCAGCCCACGACCAAAACCTGCCCTTATTGCAAGAGCAGCATCGCAATCGAGGCATCTCGCTGCCCTCACTGCACGTCTGAATTGAAGGACTAACAAAAAACAAACGAAAAGGTTCCTCCGTTGGGAGGAACCTTTTTTTGATCGATTACAGATTTCTCAGTTTCTGCAGAAGCATTCTGGAGCAATCGAGTTGGTTGGGGATGTTGCCGTTTTCGTCGCGCACGCGCCAGATGTCGGGAGTGATTTCGTCTGCCACGTAGATTTTGCCGTTTTCGTCGTAACCGACTTCGATTTTGAAGTCGATCAAAGTCAGACCCAAGCTTGCCAGTTCTTTCTTCAGAACTTCGCCAACACGAACGGTGATATCCAAAGCTTCGTTGTATTGGCCTTCTTTCAGAATGCCTTTCATCAAGCAGATGCGTTCGCTGATCAGGGGATCACCCTGTTCGTCGCTTTTCAGGGTAACTTCGGTGTAGGGCGGATCAAAAACAAGACCCTCTTCCAATTCAAATCTGCGGCACATACTGCCTGCAGTAAAATAGCGGAGAACAAATTCCAGTCTGGGAACCGTGAGGTTGCGTACTTTCATCAGACCTTTTTCCACGTCGCCGCCGAGATAGTGGGTGGGGATGCCGTTCTTTTCCATCAATTCGAAGAAATAATTGGAGATTTCAAGACCAATTTTTCCTTTTCCTTCGACACTTCCGCCAACGGTGTTGGAGCCGGGGTCGAAAACGCCGTTTTCACCGGTCATAGAATCTTTAAATAACAGGTGTACAATGCCGGTTTCTTCATCGAGAAGAACGTTTTTGGTTTTGCCTTCGTACAATTGTTTCATAATTTTTGGCTCCTTGTTTGTAATTTCCTTTATCGGACAGACAATTATACCACACCAAGCGATACTTGGCAATAAAATCTTAGAAAAAAACTCAATTTTTTGCAAAAAAATCACCGCCCGAAGGACGGTGATTTTGTTTTTGGTTCGGTAAATTAATAACCAACCTTTTCCCAGCACTCGAAGGGAGCAGCGAGTTCTTCGCTGATGTAAACCTGAGTCTTCTTGGTCTGCAGCATGGAGCTGGGCAGATAAGGAGTAACAGGACCGTGAGTGCAAAGACGAGAGGTCATTCTCTGCCAAGAGGAGAAGGTTCCGCAAGTAGCAAGAGCGTGAACTTCGATTCTTTCTTTTGCGCGCATAACGTCCAGAGGTCCAATGGTAGCGGCCTTGGGAGGAACGTTAGCGATATCACCGGACTGACCGAAGGTACCATTTAAGGAGTTCTGCATAATGGTCATAGGATGAAGCTTAACGATCTGAGCGGGCTGATTTAACCATTCTTCAATATCACCGCTGCCGATAAATTCGGGAATAGGATCAACGAATGCCATATGACCTGCCCAACCGGGGGAGGTGGAAGCGATATCAGCACCGGTTCCGTCGGTGATATCGTCGATGATCTTGGAATAATCCTTGATGTTAGCATTGGTGGGGAAGTGAACGTTTTCCATGGGCATACGGAGCTCGGGCTTGATCTGATAGTAGAAGTACTTGATCATAGAATGAGCAAAACC
>JAZNNH010000027.1:0-8024 GCA_045580105.1 Eubacteriales bacterium
GAAATTCAGGTGGTACCGCGTAGCATAGAGCTTCCGTCCTGAACAGGATGGAAGCTTATTTTTTTGGAAAGGACTTGTTATTATGAAGGAAAAATTGCAAGAGATCCGCAGCGAAATCGAATCGGGAATCGGCCGGTTCGATTCCTCCCGTGCGCTGTACGAATTTCGCAAAACGTTTCTGGACAACAAAGAAGGAAAGATCTCCCTTTTGATGAAGGGCTTGAAGGACGTTCCGAAGGAAGAACGCCCCCAGGTCGGAAAAAGCATCAACGAGGTCAAGGAATGGGCGCTTGCCCTTTTTGAAGAAACGGATGCCAAGATCCACAAAATGGAACTGGAAAAGAAAAACGCCGCTGAGGCAATCGACGTAACCGAGCCGGCGAAAGAAGCAAGTGTCGGTGCTTTGCATCCGAACACCCTCGTGCAAAATGAGCTGATCGAAATCTTCTCTTCCATGGGCTTTGAAATTTTTGAGGGAAGCGAAATCGAAACCGATTATTACAATTTCACCGCACTGAACACTCCCGAAGATCATCCGGCAAGAGATATGCAGGATACCTTCTATTTATCTGAGGGCTTCCTTTTGCGCACGCAAACCAGTGCCGGTCAGATTCACGTGATGGAGAAATCTCAGCCCCCCATTAAAATTCTTTCACCCGGAAAGGTGTTCCGTTCCGATGACGACGCCACCCACTCTCCCATGTTCTCTCAGATGGAGGGTCTCGTGGTCGATCGCGGCATTTCCGTTTGCGATCTGCAGGGCATGCTGGATCTGTTCTCCGAAAAGATTTTCGGCAAGGGCGTAAAGACCCGTCTTCGCCCCTCCTACTTCCCCTTCACCGAACCCAGTGTGGAAGTGGACGTGTCTTGCTTTGAATGCGGCGGTAAGGGCTGCAAGCTTTGCAAGGGAACCGGCTGGATCGAAGTGCTCGGTGCGGGCATGGTAAACCGCCACGTTTTGGAAAACTGCGGCATTGATCCGGACGAATACACCGGCTTTGCCTTCGGTATGGGTGTGGAACGAATTGCCATGCTCAAATACGGCATCAACAACATCAAGACATTGTTTGAATCGGACACCCGCTTTGCCGGGCAGTTTACCGATTAAGGGGGAGGTTTTTTATGTTAGCACCCTTGAGTTGGCTGAAGGATTACGTTGACATTGACGTATCTGCCAAAGAATTAGAAGAAAAACTGTTCTCCGCCGGATTTGAGGTGGAAGAAGTAAAGGAACTGGGAAAAGACATTTCCGGTGTTGTCGTCGGTCTTGTGGAAAGCTGTGAGCGCATTCCCGACACGCACATCAGCGTGTGCCAAGTCAACTGCGGCGAAAAGGGATCGTTTCAGATCTGCTGCGGTGCCGATAACGTGCGCACCGGCAAAAAATTCCCCGCGGCTCTCGTGGGCGCCACCGTTTATGCCACGCTAAAGGATCACGTCACCATTGAAGGCGTGATGACCATCAAAGCCGGAAAACTGCGCGGGGAGGAATCCTGCGGTATGCTTTGTTCCGGTGTCGAACTGGGTCTGAGCGAAGAAATGTATCCCGGCGCGGGCTATCTGGGTCTTCTGGAATTGCCGGACGATGCCCCTCTGGGCGCGGATATCAAACCGATCGTGGGACTGGACGAGGTGGTATTTGACATTGCCATCACCGCAAACCGTCCCGACTGTCAGAGCATCATCGGTATGGCAAGAGAAGTTGCCGCCGTTTTGAAAAAGCCGTTTCGGATGCCTGCTACCGACTATACCGAAAACTCAGAAACCATCGACTTTTCCATTCAGGTTCAAGCGCCCGACCTTTGTCCCCGCTACATCGGTCACGCAGTCAACAACGTAAAAATCGAGCCCTCCCCCGCTTGGATGCAAAGACGGCTTGCCTTGGTTGGGTGCTCTGCCATTTCCAACGTGGTAGACATCACCAACTACGTCTTAAAAGAATTCGGTCAGCCGATGCACGCCTTTGACCGCAGAGATTTGAAGGACGATTGCATTATTGTGCGCCGTGCAAAAGAAGGCGAGGAAATCACCACGCTGGACGAAAAGACCTTTTCCTTAACGCCCGAGCACCTGGTCATTTGCGACAAAACCCGTCCCGTTGCCCTTGCCGGCATCATGGGCGGTCTGAATTCCGAAATCAAGGATTCGACCACAAGCATTCTCTTTGAAGCCGCAAAATTTGCGCGTGACAGCATCCGTAAAACGGGAAGAGCGCTGGGTCAATCCTCCGATTCCAGTTCCCGCTTTGAAAAAGGCGTGGACGAGTATTCCACTGTGATGGGAATGCGCAGAGCCCTGCATCTGATCGAAGAGCTGGGTGCAGGCGAGGTAACCTCTTATCACTGCGAAGTGGCGGTCAATCCCGAAATCAAAGGAAGACCCCTGACCGTTTCCATTCAGAAGATCGAAGCCATTTTGGGCATTCCCGTTCCCGAAGAAGAGATTTTGCGTCATCTTTCCGCTCTCGGATTTGAACCCAAAATTTCCGGCGATGCCCTTTCCGTTCTCATCCCTGCCTATCGCGATGACATCGACACCTGCGCGGCAGACGTTGCAGAAGAGATCATCCGCTCCTGGGGTTATGAAAACATCAAACCCCGCTTCCTCGATCAGGCACGCGTCACCTCGGGCGGCAGAACCGAGGAACAGAAAAAGGCAATGAAGCTTAAAAACACGCTTTGCCGTGCCGGTTACAGTGAATCTATTTTCTATTCCTTCTTCTCTCCCAAGGATCTGGATTTGATCCGCCTGCCGGAGGATGCACCCGAGCGGCACGCCATTCGCTTGATGAATCCTTTGACCGAAGACCTTTCCCTGATGCGTACCACCTTAGCTCCCTCGATGATCAACTGCGCGGTCAGAAACCTGCGCCGCGGCAATACCGAGGGTCGCTTCTTCGAGCTTGCCCGCATCTTCAAAGCAAAGGATCTTCCCTTGACCGAATATCCCGAAGAAAGAACGATGCTTTGTATCGGCGCGTTTGGTGAAAAGGAAACCTTCTTCACCGTAAAAGCCGCACCGGAAGCCATTGCCAAATCCTTTGGCGTCACCTTTGGCTATCAGAAAGCAAGCAGACCCTACCTGCACCCCGGTATGACCGCTGAAATCGTTTGCGAGGGCGAGGTGATCGGCGTGATGGGCAAGCTTTCCTACGAGATCTGCGAGGAACTGGCGATCGAAAAACCGGTCTTCTTGGTGGAAATCGACTACGCCGCGCTGGCGGAAAAGCTCGATCGCAAGATCCGCTACACTCCCATCTCCAAATTCCCCGCCGAAGTACGCGACTTGGCTCTGGTGGCAGAGGAAGGGCTCACCTGCGGCGAAATCACCGAGGCGATCCGCTCCTCCTGCAAGTATTTAGCCAGCGTCACTTTGTTTGACATTTATCGCTCCGAGAGCATCGGCGAAGGCAAGAAGAGCATGGCGTTCAATCTCGTCTTCACCCCCACGGACCACGAATTTACTGCCGACGAAATCGAAAAATATGTCCAGAAGATTTTAAAGAAGCTCTCGTTCCTGTATCAAATCACCCTGCGCTAAATCGCACAAAGAAACCTCCTATGGCTTGCATAGGAGGTTTCTTTGTGGCGCTGATAAAACTGTTAATCGCGAATCTTTCCTTGCTGTTTGCATAAAAAAATCCTCCCGATTTTCGGGAGGATTTTTTCACTATTTATGCAAGAGAGTTATCTGTAGTAATGTAGTTCATGTAGTTGTTGAGTGCTTTACGAGCTGCATTTACACGGCTTTCGTACTGAGATACGAGAGTGTCGTAGTTCACATCGGTACCGGGGATACCGTTCTGACCGCCAGAACCGGCATTGTAGAAGATGGTGTAGATGGAGCCGAAGTTGTAACCAACAACCGGATCATAAAGCTTGTTCTTCAGAGCAATCTCAAGGATTTCAGCAGACTCAAGGTCAGGCACGGCCTGCTTGAGCATTACCTGGTTGTAGAAAGCAGGAGTCAAGATGTTCATGGAGTAGTAAGAGAATACTTCGAGGAAGTATGCTGCCTGCTCAACACCGGAAGCAAAGCCGTTGGTGGCATAGTCTTCTGCGTTGTTAGCAGTCATAGGAACTGCGAAAGAGCAGAGCTGGAAGAAGTATACGGTGGTGTAGTATTCATCCTGTTCCTCATTCAACTTGGGCATCGGCAGAACACCCAGATCGTAGGTGGTGTTAGCGCTGCTTTCAGAATAGAGGGAAGCTGCGTTACAGCAGAAGAATACACACATACCGGTGCCAAGACCGGTATCACTCATCAGACGGGCAGGAGAGGTAATAACGGGTTTCAAAGCAGCCCAAACGTCGAGAATTTCGGGTTTGATCTGCAGGGGAAGCTCGTAGTTACCGGAGTCGTCCATAACGGAAAGGGTAACGCCGCAAGCAGCAACGTGAGCCCAGTCAACAGCTCTTTCTGCATTGTAACCGAAACGGTCTTCACCGGGCATGAGAACGCCGTTACCGTCAAGATCTTTTGCAGTAGCGGTCATCAATTCGTACAGACGATCGATGGTCCATTTACCCTCGCGAACTTCGTCGTAAAGGTTGATGTCAGAGTCATACTCTTCGATAAAGTCTCTGTTGAATCTCATCAGGTAAGAGGAAGCGTCGTCGAGGATACAGCCGTCACCAATGAGAAAGAAAATTTTACCGCCGATGTTCAAGCCGTTCAGACCGCGCTGGTCATACCAAGCTTTTTCGGTGTTAATGTACTCGGAAGTAGCAAAGTCGAACAAAAGGTTCCTAGAAGCCAAGGTACGAAGCTGCTTTGCTTCGTCGAACAAGATATCATAGATGTATTCGCCGGCCATCAAAGGTTCACGAACTGCAGTAGAGGGGTCATAGGACTTATCTTGCAGAATCTTGCAGTTGTATTCCTTTTCGATCTGAGCGTTACGGGTGAACACGGCGTCATTGATCTTGTCACCGGTCAGCGCTTCTGCATAGATTTCTTTAGTGTCAAGGTGAGAAGCACTGTGTCTTCTGGACATGACACGGAATTCATGACCGTTGAAGTTCTTCTTTTCCAGGTCCAGAACTTTGCTCTGGTCAACTTCGTTGGTGTTGAGAATTATTTCATCACCGTCGCCTTTCTTGTCGCCTTCTCCGCCACAGGAGACGAGGAAGCAAGAACAGAGCATGATAGCAGCCAGAACCAAGGAAAGAATTTTTGTTGCTTTCATTACTGTTTTCTCCTTATAAAAATAGTTTTTTCCTCAGAAGAGAGGTGTAATCATTCTATCACAAGCCCAAAAAAAATGGAATGGATTTTATGACTGTTTACAAACTTGAAATAATTTTTAACGACTTGTACAATTTCAACAAAGACCTTTTGTGCATCTTTTTTCAAAAACGCTTCTTTTGCGGATAGTCCCATACTTTTCCTTGGAAAATCCTGCTTGAAAGCGTAAAAAAATCCTCCCGAAGATCGGGAGGATCAAGGGGTTTTGCTCAATTTCGATCCGCGCCGATCGGCGCTTCGCGTTCGAACACGCTCCGGCTTATTTGGTGCCGGTGCTGCCAAAGCCGCCTTCACCGCGGCGTGTATCCGCAAGCTCGTGCACTTCCGAAAAGCTTGCTTTCAGGTAAGGCGCGATCACAAGCTGAGCGATCCGCTCACCCGGCTCGACCGAGCGGGTCTCGGAAGATTGGTTAAACAGCGCCACCATAATCTCTCCTCGGTAATCGGAATCGATCACGCCCACCTTGTTGGCAGGTGCCAAGCCCTTTTTCGTGGCAAGACCGCTTCTGGCATACAAAAATCCGCCGTAGCCCTCGGGAATCTGCATGGCAAGACCGGTATGAATCAGCACCGTTTCCCCGGGTGCGATGGAAACGCTCTGCGGCTCTGCCGCATACAAATCGGCACCGGCGGCAAAATCAGAGCCGTAGGTGGGCATCTTGGCTTCGGGAAACAGACGTTTTACTTCAATCTTCATCTTAGCGCTCCTTTGCTTTCTTTTCTTTATTGTACCACAAACTGCGCGCTGCGGTCAACCAAAAACACTCGACGCGCCGAAACCGAATTCTTTTCCCGAAATTTTCCTTTTTTTCAGCAAAACCCTTGACATTCTCCCCCTGCAAAGCTACAATGGTTGCGACAGAAACGGTTGCTTTTGCAACCAATTGCGTTCGAAACCGAAAAAAGGAGAAAAGCACCATGGGAATTATGCGTTCCATCGGGCAGACGACGCGTGCCTATGCTCTCTACAAGGACCAGAAATTGGGCTCGCTCGGGCTTTGCGGCCACCAAAGTCTTTATCTGCGCACGGTCATTCAGTCGCCGGGCATCACCCAAGACGAGCTGGCAGAAAAACTGGTGTTCAACAAATCCAGCGTATCGCGCCAGATCGCCGCACTGGAAAAAGAGGGGTTCATCCGACAGGAAAGAAGCCCGAAGGACAAACGGAATCTTTTGATCTATCCCACCGAAAAAGGCGCCGCGCTTCTCCCGATGATCTTGGCTACCAGTCGGGAATATTTCGAAGCCATCACGCGGGATCTGACACAGGAAGAAAAGAGTTTGCTTGACTCTCTGTGTCAAAAAATCGCGACACGGGCAAAGGAGATGCTCTCGGAAAAATGAAAACGATCCTATCTTATTGCAAACCTTACGCACTCTACACGCTCATCACCCTTTTCATCAAGGTTGTGGGCACCTTAATGGACCTGTTCATCCCGTATCTTTTGGGCTATATTTTAGATGAAGTGGTTCCGCTTTGCACCAAGGAAAATCTCCTGCCCGTCTTTCTTTGGGGAAGCTTGATGATCCTTTGTGCCCTCGTGGCGCTCATCGGAAACGTGACCGCCAACCGCCGCACCTCCTTTTTTGCCAAAGAGGTGGTGTGCCGTGTCCGCTCGGATCTGTTCCGCAAGATTCTTTCTCTTTCCGCCTCTCGCACCGATTCGTTCACCGTTCCCTCGCTGGTGGCAAGAATGTCCAGCGACTCGTATTCGGTTCACACCATGCTCAACGTGGTGCTTCGGGCAGGACTGCGCGCGCCCATTCTTCTGATCGGCGGTGTGATCGTCACCCTCATCATCGAACCGGTTTTGGCGATGACCTTCGTCCTGCTCATTCCCTTCGTGGCACTGGTCGTGATGTACGTTTCCCGAAAAGGAATCCGACTGTATAAGAACAAACAGGAAAAAGTCGATGCCATGGTGGAAAAGGTCAGAGATACCTTCACCGGCATCCGCGTCATCAAAGCCCTTTCCAAAGTGGAATATGAAAAGGAGCGCTTTGATACCATCAATCACAACTTAAGCCGAAGCGAACAGCACGCCAACTTCACCATGGCGATCACCAAGCCCTTTATGACGGCGTTTCTCTATCTGGGAATGACCTCCGTCGTCGCGCTGGGCGCTTGGCGCGTGCATTTGGGCTACACCATGCCCGGCGAAATCATTTCCTTTATGTCCTATTTTACCATCATTCTCAACGCCACGCTGATGCTCACGCGAACCTTCACCATTTCCACCAGAGGCATCGCCAGTGCCGATCGCATTCAGGAAGTTCTGACCGTGGAAGACGGTCTTGAGGTTCAGAAAAATGCGCAGGGAAGCGGCGAAGGTAACGCTCCGTTTTTGGAATTTCGCGACGTCACGTTTTCCTATAACAAAACCATTCCCAATCTTCAGCACGTCTCCTTTACCTTGGAAAAAGGGCAAACGCTGGGCATCATCGGCGGCACGGGATCGGGTAAAACCACGCTCATCCAGCTGCTTCTGCGCTTTTACGATCCGGACGAGGGCGCCATTTTCTTGGAGGGAAAGGACCTGAGAAGTTATGAGCCGAAAGAACTGAAACAGCGCTTCGGCGTCGTCTTCCAAAACGACTTTTTAATGGCATCCACCTTAAAAGAAAACATCGACTTCGGCAGAAATCTTTCCGAGGAGCAGTTGACAAGAGGCGCGAAGAGCGCGCAAGCGTGGGATTTTATTCAAGAAAAAGAAGGTTTTTCCTACGACCTTTCCAACAAGGGCTCGAACCTTTCCGGCGGTCAGCGCCAGCGCGTG
>JAZNNH010000028.1:0-28580 GCA_045580105.1 Eubacteriales bacterium
GAACTGCAGCGAAAAGCATTTGCGCAAAACCGGCTCGATTTTCAAGACGTACAAAGAAGATTTTCTTAACAAAAGAACGCACCGTTTGCGGTGCGTTCTTTTGTTTAACGATTATAACGTTGCTTCATTTTTATAGCTTACTGCGCCGGCATCCTTGACGCCTTCCAACTGAGAGAGGTCTTCTACCAAGCTCAGAAGCTCGGGATTGAATTTAACTTCCATACAAAGCTCAATCCATCCGGCGGATGCCGTTTTGGATTTCACGCGCCCCCCCTTTAACGTGGCAATCGCGGCTTCTACTTCGCCCTTGTGTTCGCTGTCATAACGAACCACCAAAAGATAAGGATTGGAGCGGAATTTTCTCGCTGCGTAGTAATAAACCAAGTAAAGAACGCCGAGGCAAAGATTGGTAATGACGGAAATATAAATGAGACCGGCTCCTGCCATAATACCTACGGTAATCGCCCAAAACATGAAAACAATATCAGAAGGGTCTTTGACTGCCGATCGGAAGCGCACAATGGAAAGCGCACCGACCATACCAAGCGATAGGGTCAAATTGGTGGTTACCGTCAAAATTACAACGGAGGTAACCATCGAAAGCAAAATCAAAGAGAAGGCAAAACTGCGGCTGAAGGCAACTCCCTGATAGGTCAATTTGTAGACCAAAACAATAAAGAGCGTCATAAAGAAGGAAACCAGCAGCGCAGAAGCGATGCGATCGCCTGTCATTGTGGTTTGAAACTCATTTTGAAAGGTACCGGTAAAAAAATCCACGATATAGTTCATATAAACTCCTAACATAATTGCTCATAGCAAAGGCAGTATTTGGAAATCGCACAATTGACTTTCGGGATGTCACATAGTAGAGCGGACAAATACGGCGGAATGACCGAATCGTATTTTACCTCAAGAATGATCTTCCCGTCCGACAGACACGGGATGGCACCTTTTTCGTCCAAAAGATCTCCCCGAAAGCGCGTGGCGTGAAGGTCGGAATCCAAGGTGATGCGAACGTTGCCCGTGGGATGGAAGAACGCCTTTCGATTGTAATCCACAAACAAAAGCGGGCGAAAGTTTTCCGTTCTGATTTTGGAAATGAAGTCCGACAGCAAATCGGCTTCTTCGCACTTCAATTCGGGCAAAGGGCAAAGTAGCTGCGTTGCTTGCTGCAGGGAAAGCGCGCATCCGATTTTCAAGCTTTGTTTTCCAATTTTTGCTTTCCGTTCCAAGCGAATATAAGACAGCGAATGATTATAAAAACGAATGCGATACTTTTCGCGCTTTTCAACCCCATTGACCTTATCCAAATACGCAGATCCATTCGGATCGTCAAAATAGAGACTTCGGATTTGATAGGAAGATGCGGCATCGGTATGTAAATCACGCTGCATCACGGCGTTCAAGCGTTTCTCGAGAACAGCTGCCTCGTCAACATGGATGAAAAATTTCAATTCATTTCTTGGTATCGTCAATTTCGGCTCCCCTTTGATTCTTGGCATATCCGTCTGACAAACAAAATACAATCATAACAAAATAATTTTAACAAAAAGCACAATCTTTGTCAACCGGAGGTCTTATGAGAAAAGCTTTGTTCCCGCTCCCCTTTTTATTTCTTTTTCTTCTCTTCTTCCCATCCTGTCAAGCCGGCGCAACACCGCCGCCGAAAAACGAAAGCATTCGGCTTGAAAACGAATATCGGATCGGCATTGAATATATGAATTTTGCAACAAAGGGAATGCTGATCATCCAAGAGGACGGCAGTTTATATTTTAAACACGAAGATCCGAACAGTATCCTGAACGGAATGGAGGAAATCATTTCCGAGGATAAAATCATAGTAAAGTACAAGGGCATCGAGTGGGAATCCGGCGAGGTTGAAACCGGTTTTTACGAAATCAAAGCGGTGTTCGATGCCATCACGAAGCAGGAGCCGAGTGATTGCAAAACCACCAGTGTTCGCGGAATTGAAACAAAGATGTATTCTTTTCAATCGGGAAAGGATACCATTTTCTTCCATACGGAAAAAAGCAGCGGCAAACCCGTTCAAATCACAGGATCCTTTTCCGATCTGCCGTTTTCCATCAATTTTTACAACGACACCGTCAAGAACGAATTGGAAAGCGCCGCATAAAATAGAGAAACGGAATAAAATCAAAAACGCATGGTAACAATAGGATTACAAGAAATCAATGCGTTTGGAGTGAAAAAATGACGGTAAAAAGAGGCGATATTTACTACGCAGATCTCAGTCCGGTCGTCGGCTCGGAACAAGGAGGCGTCCGACCGGTCGTGATCGTACAAAACGACGTGGGAAACAAACACAGCCCAACTGTGATCGCGGCAGCAATCACCAGCAAAACAACAAAAGCAAAGCTGCCAACTCACATAGAAGTTTATGCAGACCAAAACGGTTTAAACCGAAATTCGGTCATCCTTTTGGAACAGATACGTACGATCGACAAAAAGCGTTTGAAAGAAAAAATGGGACATCTGAAAAAAGAAACCATGCAACAAGTGGATAACGCCATTAACATCAGCTTTGGTCTGATGTAAAAAAGCCCCGAAAGGGGCCTTTTTAATATAAAACAAGTTGATGCTTTAAAAATGCGTTGCGATACTCGGCTTGTTGATCCGAATCCAAGGAACAGTTTGAAAAATCCAAAATAATACTTTTTACGTTTTCAAGTTTTAAAAGAAGACCGGAAAGCGCACCTGCTGCGGTTTCATTGACGTTTTTGATGACCGGAATTTGAACGCGATAAGGAAAATTTTTCTGATCCAAGTAAAACAAATGATCAAGAATACGGTCAAACAAGGGATACAGTTCCGGCAAATTCCGACAAGGAATCGCAGAAAAGAGTCGGAAGACAAAACAATCGGCAACCCCGTACAAAAGGTCAAATGCAGCCCTTGACACGGTGCCGCAAGTCCAAATGTCAAGCCCCATTCCCATTTCCTTGACCGCTCTGCCGACCCCGTGACAAAAAGAGGCATCGGAAAGCGGCTCTTTCCCAAGGAAGGAGATCCCAAGCGGTTTGGAATGACACCAAAGCTTTTCTTCCTTCAGATAAGAAATCAGCTCTGACTGCGTATAAAAGCTTCGTTCCTTCGTATCCATGGCAAACGGGTGCTCTTTTAAAAATGAGTTTGGGACACAAGCGTCAAAGCAGGTTCCGTGACAAGAATCAAAATAAACGCCGGTGCGAAGACCGTCGCCCAAATCCGTCCGAAAATGCTCAAATCCTAAAAAATGTTTGCTTTGTTCCATCTTCTTTCACTTCTCCTTATCAGTATTCTACTGCATTGGAAGAGTTTTGTAAAGATTAGGAACAAAACGGAATATTTTGCCCGCGCGCCGAGTAGAATGTACAAACACAATAGCGGAGGAAAAACAAATGCACGCAAACAAAGAACTGTATCAAAACATTGCCACACGCACCGGAGGAGATATTTACATCGGTGTTGTGGGTCCCGTCAGAACCGGAAAATCTACTTTTATCAAGCGTTTTATGGAATCCTTGGTTCTTCCGCAAATGGAAGAAGGAGCAAAAAAAGAACGAGCAAAAGACGAAATGCCTCAAAGCGGCTCCGGAAAAAACGTTATGACCACCGAACCGAAATTCGTTCCAGAAGAAGCCGTCCGCATTCAATTAGAGGACGGATTGGGATTTCGCGTAAAATTGGTTGACTGTGTTGGTTTTACAGTTCCGGAAGCGGTGGCAACAGAAGAAGACGGAAAAACGAGATTGGTGAACACCCCTTGGTCGAACGAAGCGATGCCGTTTGAAGAGGCGGCGAAACTCGGAACCCAAAAGGTGATCGAGGAACATTCCACCATCGGTGTTGTCGTAACTACGGACGGAAGTTTCGGTGCCATCAAGCGCGAGCAATTCATCACAGCGGAAAATGAAGTCATTCACGAAATGAAACAGACACAAAAGCCGTTTGTAATTGTCATCAACAGCCAACATCCCAACTCTGATGAAACCAAAAGCTTAGCCGCTCTTTTGGAGGAAAAACACGCCATCCCCGTTCTTGCCCTGAACTGCTTTACCATGCAAGAAGAGGAAATTCATACGATCTTGGAAAAAATCGTATTGGAATTTCCCATCCGTCAAATCAAAACGACCCTTCCCTCTTGGATTCTTTCCCTCGGGGAAGATCATCCCATCCAAAGCGAAATGACACAGCAAATCATCGAGGCGTTTTCCTCGATTCAAAAAACAGGAGAGTGCTTCGGAGCGATTCAAAAGATCGAAAAAAACGAAAGCATCTTGGGGGTTTCGATCAGCAATTCCGATCTGGGACTCGGTTCGATTGAGGTGGACATACGTCCGGCAGAACATCTGTTTTGGGAAATTTTATCTGAAAAATGCAAGATTCCGATTGATTCCGAAGAAGCTTTGATTCGGGAATTGGCGCAAATGGCAGAACTCAAGCAAAAATACATCAAAATTGCAAAAGCACTCGATGAAGTAGAAGAAACGGGATATGGCATTGTAACACCGAATTTGGAAGATTTAAGTTTAGAGGAACCGGAGATTGTAAAGCAAGCGGGCGGGTACGGCGTAAAACTGAAGGCAAGCGCCCCCTCTATTCATATGATTCGTGCCAACATTCAAGCGGAAATCTCACCCATTGTCGGTAGCGAGCGTCAATCGGAAGATATTGTCAAGTTCCTGCTGAAAGAGTTTGAAGAAGATCCGACGCAGATTTGGCAATCGAATATGTTTGGAAAAAGCTTGTATGAATTGGTTAACGAAGGGCTTAACACCAAGCTCAACCACATGCCATCCGATGCTCGACTAAAGCTCGGCGAAACCTTGCAAAAGATCATCAACGAGGGGAGCGGCGGTTTAATCTGCATCATCCTTTAAAACATAAGAAAAAGAAAACGGAGGGTTTCCTCCGTTTTCTTTTGTCAAAAATATTGCTATCTTATTTCTTTTGTGATAGAATAAATTGATACATTATTGATTTTTTACCACTTCGAAAAAACTGCGAGGATGCTTGCACACGGGACAAATCTCATCGGCTTCGGTTCCTTTTTTCCGATGGCCGCAATTTCGGCAAATCCACTCAACCGCTTCCCCTTTTGAATACACCGCATTATTTCTCACCTGATTCATCAAAAGACGGAATCGGCTTTCGTGTTCGGATTCGATTTGAGCGATCGTTTCAAAAGTATTTGCCACCGCATCAAACCCCTCCGATCTTGCGATCGCGGCAAATTCCGGATACATGACGCTGTGTTCGTGCAATTCGGTTTTTGCACTGTTTTCGAGATTGTTATCCGTTTTTGATATGCACGCTAACAAATCCAAATAGATCTTTGCATGTGCTCTTTCGTTTTGGGCAGTTTCGCTGAAAATCTCTGCGATTTCTTCAAAGCCATCCTTTTTTGCCTTTTCCGAAAAGAACGCATAAAGAAGGGCGGCCTGTGCTTCTCCGCTGACAGCTTCTCTTAAGCACTGTTCTGTTTTTGTTCCGTTAAATTCCATTCTCTTCCTCCGTTTTTCTATTATCGTTTCCATTTTTTGAAATGTTATACAAAGGAATCATTATGAATCTTTATTCCACAACCGAAATGAAGCAGCTTTTAGAGCGGCACGATTTTTTCTTCAAGAAAAATCTTGGACAGAATTTTTTAATGAATCAAAGCCAAGCATTGAAAATTGCAAACGCCGCGCTCGAAACGCTATCCGGTACAAAAAAATCGCTGGCGCTTGAAATCGGTCCCGGTGCCGGCTCGCTTACCCTCCAGCTTTCGAGCTTGTTTGATCAGGTCATCGCTTTGGAAATCGACCCGCATTTAATTGCCGTCTTAAACGAAAGTCTTGCAGAATGCAGCAACATTCGGATCATCAACGTGGATGCGCTTCAATTTGACTATTCCTCTCTTTTAACTGAATTTGAGGGATACGAAATCTGCGTTTGCTCCAATCTGCCCTACTATATCACAACCGAAGTAATCATGAAATTGCTGGAAGGTCCGCTTCCAATCGCCTCGATCACGGTCCTCATTCAAAAAGAAGCTTGCAACCGCTTGATTGCAAAAGCAGGAAATCCCGATTACGGCTCGATCACTGCAGCGGTTTCCTATTATGCCAGAGCAGAAAAGCTTTTTCTTGTGGGACCGGGCAACTTCATCCCAAAACCAAAAGTAGATTCCGCGGTTTTGCGTCTTACCGTCTATGACACTCCCCCCGTTTCGGTTCTTGACACGGACCTCTTCTTCTGTTTGATCCGCGCCGCATTTTCCGCAAGAAGAAAAACGCTCGCAAATTCCATGTCGGGAATGCTTCAAAACAAGTTTTCAAAAGAAACGATTACAAACGCTTTGCAAACATCCGGCATTGATCCCAATCGCAGAGGAGAAACCCTAACACTGACCGAATTTGCAGCCATTTCCGATACCCTTTCGGAAATGCAAGCAGGATTGACCAATAAATAAGGAGAAACAAATGAAACGAATTCTTTCCATTTTATCTGTTTTGCTTTTTATTCTCTTGCTCGCCACTCCCGCTCTTGCAAGAGATAAAAGTGAGCTGAACCAAGTTTACACCGACCTTTCCCGGTATTTTTACACTCCCTATTTTACCGATTCACAGTATTTTTCAAATTATGAAAACGAAATGAAAAATACGGGTCTGCTTCTTTCCAGGAGTGATTTGACCGACAGCGAAATCTCACTTCAATACGATGCACTCAAGCAAGCGTTTACTACTCTGATGCGTGACACGTTTGACTATTCCACTGTCGATCAATTAAAGACCGATTTTGAATCGTTAGATCTTACCTTGTTCGAGGAAGACGGTTGGAGCAAGCTTTCCACCGTGATGGAAGAGGTGTACGATGAAATTTCCGCTCCGACTCTGTTTAAAAAAGGCGCCAGCACAAAGGAAAGCTATTCGAAGGAAATTCAAAATCACCTTTCCAAATTTAAAAATAATTTCAGAACAGCGTTCAACAACTTAAAACTAAAACCGATTTCCGAACACATCACCCCCGAGCAGCTGGGTTCTCTTGTCAATTACTGCCGCCTTTCCGCGACAAAAAACCTTATGGGCGACAGCACCTATTGGATTATGTTCAACAGAGCATGCGAGCAAGCAAACGCTCTTGCCGCTGACAACGCATCTCTGCCTGCCATGCGATATGAGGCAGCCCGTTCGCTTTTGAGCGCATATCAAAGCGTTTCCAAGGATTGCTTTGACCTATCCCCCATCACAGACATTACAAGCACGTTCCAATCACAAAATCAAAATCAATATACCGAAGAAAGCTGGAACCGTTACAAAAACGAAATCGAATCCTTAAATACGCTTTTAAACACCCCTCAATTTTTATATTTGAACAACTTATCAGAAAGCGAAGACCCGAACAAACTCATCCAATCGTTCTTTGAACAAAAGTCAAAAAGCGCAAAAGCTTCCTATGAACAGTTGGTAGCACAAAAAGATATCAACAAACTTTCCGTACTCTGTAACACCTATCACAACACGACAGCATCCACCGGGCTTGACCTGAAACTAAAAGCACTTCTTGACAGCGTCGATGCCGGATATCAGATATTAAAGAACAAAGACGCTTCGTCACAAGAGATCAACCAAGCCATCCTTGCCATTGAAAACGCTGCCCAAGACCTTCAGTTGGCGGAAACGTATTTAAAAACCGAAACGAACCAAAATTTGAAAAACGATGTTAAGACCATTCAGATGATCATCATCTTTGCCTCGGTAACGCTGATTCTTTCTCTTGTCTTTGCGTGCATCCTTACTTATCGAAAATTCGGAAGGTTAATTTGGTATCAATGAACAAACACTATAAAATAGCGGAACTGATTGTCAAAATGGAACCGCGGTTCTCCCCTCTCATCCCACGCAGTATTCCCTATTTGTATCACGGCAAAGAAGAGCCGGAGCTTGAGTTGAGTTTGGATGAAGATCTCTACCGATATTATGAACAGCTTCATCCCGGCACGGACCGAGGCGTCATCGAATACGTCGCAACAGGAAGCCGTTTTTATGCTGCACTTTTGAATCATTCGGGACTGCTCCTTCATTCCTCTGCCGTATTTATGGATGGAAAGGCATATCTCTTTTCCGCCCCGAGCGGAACCGGAAAATCAACCCACACCGCTCTCTGGGTCGATCAATTTGCGCCAAAGGCAAAAATTTTGAACGATGACAAGCCGGCCATTCGGATTCTTGACGACGGGGTGTACGTTTACGGCACGCCTTGGAGCGGAAAGCATGATTTAAGTATAAATGAAAAAGTGCCTCTGCAAGGAATTGCTTTCCTTTCCAGAGGAAAAACCAACCGGATTGTCAAATCCGCGCCAACCGATTCCATCCGGCTCATCTTAGAACAAACCATTCGCCCGAAAGACCGCTTCAAAGCTTCAACCATGCTTGATTTGATCGGTAGTTTAGTCGAACGGATTCCCATTTACCGCTTATCGTGCAATATGGACCCGGAAGCGGCACACGTTGCATACGAAACGATGTCAAAAGGAGAATGAAATGAAAATTCGTGACGGTTATTTACTCAAAAAAGTTGCCGGAAACTTTGTTGTTGTTCCTGTTGAAAATCTTGATTTTGACGGTTTGGTTCACCTCAATGAAACCGGAGCTGTTTTGTGGAAAAAATTGGAGTCGGAATGCTCGTTCGAGGACTTGGTAACAGAACTTTTGAACAAATACGAGATTGATATAGATGTCGCAAAACGTGACGTAGTTGCCTTTTTAGACGTCCTTCGGAAAGAATCTTTGATTTATGAATAAAAGCATGAACGTTCATTTCTCGGAGCTTCTTCCCTTAATTTCCGATACGATCCAAAGCGGAAAGTCGTTTACGTTTACCGCGTTCGGAAACAGCATGCATCCTTTCCTTCGCGGCGGAAGCGATCGAGTGACCCTCTCGCCGCCGGAAGCGAAGATTCGGGTGGGCGACATTGTTTTTTATCAGAGAGAATCAGGTGAATTTGTTTTGCACCGAATTGTCAATATCAAAGAAGACAAGTTTACCCTTTGCGGTGACAATCAATACATACTGGAAAAAAATATCAAAAAAGAACAATTCATAGCACAATTTTCTGCTCGAGAGAGAAACGGCAAAATACTCAAAAACACTTCTCTCTTGCATCAAATTTGGATTTGGCATTTACCTGTTCGACGTTTTCTTCTTCATGTGGTTTCTTTTATAAAACGCCGCATTCAATAACATTCTATCTTGACATAAAAACAATTTTCGGAGTTTGATATGTTTATTATCAAGACAGACTGCAAAAAGAAAAATGGATGGAAAGTTTTTTTTCGACACTTACTGACCGACCATCTTTTCGAATCTGCCGCCACCCTATCCTACTATTTTCTTTTTTCGGTTTTTCCTTTGGCAATTTTCATCAGTGCATCCTTTGCAACCCTCCAAATCAATCCGGAAGATCTTTCCGCTTTGTCCGGCTTTGTTCCGATGGGAATTTTAAACATTCTGGAAAATTATCTGCGTGAAATCTCTTTCGGAAGTTCCACCACTCTGATTCTGACCGGAATGATCTTGACCTTGTATTCCATGGGAAAAGCCATTCAAACAATGAAACGGAAATTCCGCTTGGCCTATCACGCAAAGACAAGCCGCCAAACATTTTCCGAATGGGTCGTTTCGCTTGTGTTCGTGCTTCTGGTTATGATTTCGTTTTATGCGATGCTGATTATCATTGTCGCAGGGAATTACATTTTTCAGTGGCTGATTTCCATTTTCCCCTTTTTAGCCACCGCGTTTCCCTCCTTTCAGCTCATTCGCTTGTTTGCCGTTACCTGTTATCTTTTTTTTGTTCTTTTAGGCCTTTATTTTGTACTCCCGGGCATCAAACAGAATCGCCGCGATATTTTGCCGGGTACTCTGTTTTCTCTGGCTTCCTGGGTCTTGATGTCGTATCTCTTTTCACTTTATCTTGAAACACTCGGAAGTTTTACGCCGCTTTACGGTTCGCTGGGAGCCATCATCGCACTGTTGACATGGCTGTTTTTGATCAATTTGATCCTGCTGCTCGGTGCCAAAATTAATTCTTATTTTTATTTTAAGAAAAGCGAAGAAAATCATGATCAACACGACCCTTTGCTACATTGAAAAAGACGGAAAATATTTGATGCTCCATCGCATCAAAAAAGAAAACGATCTCAATCACGATAAATGGATTGGGATCGGAGGAAAGTTTCTTGACAAGGAAAGCCCCGAAGATTGCGTGATCCGAGAAGCAAAAGAAGAAACCGGCTTAACATTGAAAAATCCACAATACAAAGGGATCGTAACCTTTGTTTCCGACCGATATCCGACCGAATGGATGCACCTGTTTCGCGCCACCGAGTTTTCCGGCGAAATCATCGATTGCGACGAGGGAACGCTGGAATGGATTAAAAAAGATAAGCTTTTGGCTCTTCCGATCTGGCAAGGCGATAAAATTTTCCTAAAATTATTGGATGAAGACGTCCCCTTCTTTTCCCTCAAGCTCAACTATTCCGGTGAAACGCTGCTGGAAGCGGTCTTGAACGGAACGAAAATCCAATGAGAGATAAGATCTTGGTCAGTGCCTGTCTTCTCGGTATGCCTTGCCGCTACGACGCCTCCTCCAAACCGGTTGAATCCGTGATCCGCCTTGCATCAAAATACGAGCTGGTTCCCGTTTGCCCCGAACAGTTAGGCGGACTTTCAACCCCTCGCCTTCCTTGCGAGATCTGCGGCGAGAGGGTTCTTCGCTCCGATGGAGAAGACCTAAGCACCTTTTATCAAGAAGGCGCTTGGAAAACCTTACAAATTGCAAAGGAAAACCAAGTCAAATTTGCAATTTTAAAAGAAAAAAGCCCGTCCTGCGGTTCCAAACTTCGCTATGACGGCACTTTTTCCAAAAAACTGGTATCAAAACCCGGTATCACAACCAAACTACTGCAGGAAAATCAAATTCATGTCATTTCAGAAGAAGAAATCGAAAACGCACGATGAAACATCGGGCGTTTTCTTTTTTATCTTTTATTTTTAATTGGCGGTCGAAGCGATATAATCCTCATAGTTCCCGTCGAAATCGAAGAGTTTCCCGTCCGAGAGACGAATGATTCGATTGGCAACGGTGCTGACCATTTCAAAATCGTGGCATGAGAACAAAATATTTCCTTTAAAGTTGGAAAGACCTTTGTTAACCGCGGTGATCGATTCCAAATCCAAATGGTCGGTGGGTTGATCCAAAATGAGAACGTTGGAGCCGAAGAGCATCATACGGGAGAACATACAACGAACCTTTTCCCCGCCGGAGAGAACCCCGACCGGTTTGAAGACGCTGTCGCCGGAAAAGAGCATCCGTCCCAAAAAGCCGCGCAAATAGGTTTCCGTTTGATCTTTGGACCACACGCGCATCCAATCCAAAATACTTTCCTCGTGGCCGTCGAAAAAGGAAGAATTATCGTGGGGAAAATACGATCTTGAGGTGCTGATGCCCCACTTGAATGTGCCGGCATCCGGTTCCATTTCCTCATTCAAAACGGAAAAGAGGGTCGTTATGGCAATTTCATCGCCGACAAAGGCAATTTTATCTTCTTTTCTCACGGTAAAACTTACGTCATCAAGGGCTTTTACCCCGTTTACGGTTTTTGAAAGTCCAGTCACGGTCAGAATATCCTTTCCGGGCTCGCGATCCATATCAAAGCCGATGAACGGATAGCGACGGCTGGAAGCCGGCAATTCTTCTACCGTGAGTTTATCCAAAAGCTTACGACGGCTGGTTGCTTGTCTGGATTTGGATTTGTTGGCGGAAAAGCGGGCGATAAAGGACTGGAGTTCTTTGATTTTCTCTTCGTTTTTCTTGTTTTGCTGTTTGATCATGCGCTGGATGAGTTGGCTGGACTCATACCAGAATTCATAGTTACCGACGTACATCTTGATTCCGGAATAATCAATATCAACAATGCCGGTACAAACGTTATTCAAGAAATGTCGGTCGTGCGATACGACCAGAACCGTTCCGAAATAATCGGATAGAAAATCCTCCAGCCAAGCGGTCGCCGCCAAGTCAAGACCGTTGGTCGGCTCGTCCAAGAGAATGACTTCGGGATTTCCGAAAAGGGCCTGTGCAAGAAGAATTTTGACCTTTTCACTTTCCTTCAGTTCCGACATTTGCTTTTCCAAAATCTCTTCGGAAAAACCAAGCCCTTGAATCAGACGGGAGGCATCGGATTCCGCTTCCCAACCGTTCATTTCCGCAAATTTATATTCGAGCTCGGAAGCCAAAATGCCATCCTCGTCCGTAAAATCTTCCTTGGCATAAATGGCTTCTTTTTCTTTCATAATGCGGTAAAGCTCGGCATTTCCCATAATCACGGTATCCATAACCGTATATTCGTCGAACGCAAAGTGGTTCTGCTTTAACACACTCATTCTCGTGTTTTCATCAATGCTGATGCTGCCGCTCGTCGGCTCTAATTCACCGCAAAGCAATTTTAAAAAAGTGGATTTTCCCGCTCCGTTTGCTCCGATAATTCCATAGCAATTGCCGAGGGTAAATTTCAAATCCACGTTTTTGAACAGGAGCTGACCTCCGAATTGAAAACTTAAATCCGTAACTTGTATCATCTTTCGATCGTTATTCCTTCCATCATTTCATCAAACAGTGTCTGTTTGTTTGCGGCAAAAATACCGCGGCAGTCAAAGCTGTATTCTTCCCCTGTCGGTGCGAGAGCAACACCGCCCGCTTCCCTTACAAGAAGAAGTCCGGGAGCGATGTCCCACTTGTTTTTCGTAAAGAGAATCGTGCCCTCTGTGCGACCCGAAGCAAGATAAGCAAAATCCACACTCGCAGCACCGAACATTCTGCATCTTGTGATTTTATGGATTGCATTTTCCATAATGCGGATCTGATGGCTTGCGTCCCGTGGGCGCTGGTGAGGAAAATCGCCAAAGGTGAAGATCGCGTCTTTCGTGTCTTTTTTGCTCACACGGATCGCTCTTCCGTTGCAAAACGCCCCCTGCCCTTTGCTTGCAACGTACATTTCGTCAAACTCTGGTAGATAAATCGCACAAATTTTCAGTTCCCCCCGATCCCACAGGGCGGCTTGGTGACCGTAATGGGGCGAACCTGTGGAAAAGTTATAAGTTCCGTCAATCGGATCTAAAATCCAAGTTCGGTCCCGAAGCGGCGCCTCGTACGAAAACTCCTCGCCGTGTAAGCGATCCTGTGGAAAACGCTCGTTTAAGCGTTCCCGAAAATCACGTTCGATCGCGCGGTCAACGTCCGTGACAACGTCAAACGAACCTTTCTCCGAAACGGTAAACGGCATCTTGCAAAATTTTTGATTTGCGGTATAAAAAAATTCTTTTAAAAAATCAAGCTCTACTTCGTACATTTGACACCTCACAAACGAGGACATTATATCACAAGAAAAAGGAAAAATCCACCGTTTTCAAAAGAATATCTCATTTCCCCGATTCATATACTTTAACACGATTGACATTTAACAAGGAAATGTTATGAAAAGCGTTAAAAAACTATTTTACACCACCATCGCACTCACGCTGACCAGTTTTTTAATGAAAACGGTTGCCGTCTGGTTCAACGTATATTTAACCGATCTGATCGGCACGGTCGGAATCGGAATTTTTCAACTCATTATGAGCGTTTACGCGATGTCAAAAACCCTTGCCTACGGCGGTATGAACCTTGCCGCGACTCGGCTTTGCATCGACGATTTTGCTCATTTCAGACACAGTATGAGACGCGTGCTTGCGGTTGCACTCGCCCTTGGCTGCTTAACGGGTTATGCTCTCTTTATCTTTTCCGAAAAAATCAGTATTTTATGGATACTCACCGACCACGCCGCACTCTCTTTAAAGGTTTTAGCATTTTCTTTGCCTTTTGTCGCTCTTTCCGCCGCCTTGAACGGATATATGACGGCGGCAAGAAAAATGGGTCGTTATTCCGTGATTCAGCTTCTCGAACAGATTGCAAAAATCACCCTGACGGTCGCAATTGTATCCTGTTTTGGATTTTCGGATACCCAGCGCGCCATCGCGATGGTTTGCCTTGCGATCACACTCAGTGAGGTTTTTTCGTTTTCATTGGCGCTGATCTCATATCTGATTGACGTGCGGATTCTTCGTGCAAAGTCGGACGGAAAACACGGTTTTTTGAAACGCTTTTGCCGACTGGCACTTCCGGATGCTTTTGGCTCTTATATCCGTTCGGCTTTAAACACGATCGAGCACCTATTGATTCCCAGAGGAATCAAACAAAGCGGAGCTTCGACCGAACGGGCACTGTCAGACTACGGAATCGTGCAAGGGATGTCGCTTCCCGTTGTCTTATATCCCTCATCCATCCTCGGAGTCGTATCCGGACTTTTGGTGCCGGAAATCGCAGAATGTAAAATCAAGAAAAACGAAGTACAGGTTAACTACATTATCAACCGCGTTTTGCACGTTGCCATGATTTTTTCCATGATCACAACAACGGTCCTGCTCCTCTACGCCGAGCCCTTGAGCATTTGTATTTACAAAAACGTGGAAGCGGCAAATTTTATCCGTATGCTCGCCCCACTCATACCGATTATGTATTTGGATATGACCACAGACGGAATGTTAAAAGGGCTGGATAAACAGCTTGACATTATGAAAATCAACGTCTTGGATTCGGTTCTGTGTGTCGTTCTGGTTTATTTTTTGGTACCGAAGGTAGCAGTGGACGGCTATATCATCACCATTTACGCCGCGGAAATCATTAATTTTATTCTCAGTTTCCGAAAATTGGGAAAATCCTGCAAGATGCGTTTCGGGGTGATCAAGCACTTCTTCAAGCCCGCTTTTTCCGCATTTGCCGCCACCACCTTTTCAAAACTCTTCTTGGAAACAACCTCAATGCCAACCTTAAATTTGATTCTTTCCATCACCGTGGGGATCGTTTGCTATTATTTTGTCTTAAGACTGTGCGGTGGTATCACCAAAGACGACTCCAAGTGGTTTTGGGGTCTGATCCTACCAAACTAAAAAAGTCGCACGAACGTGCGACTTTTTTATTTACGATCAGAACATAGAAAGCTGATCGGTTTCAGGCAAAGAGTCAAGAACCCCGTTAGCACGCAAGGTCTCCAAAACACCCTTTCCGATTCCGCTCTTTTCCTTCAATTCTTCAATGGAATAGATGTTTTCGTTCTTCATGGTGTTGGCAATACTGATGGCCGCGCTTTCACCAAGACCCGGAACGGAAATGAACGGCAGACGGATCTTGCCGTTTTCGTGCAAAAAGAGTTTGGCATCCGATTTTGTCAGATCAACCGGCAAAATTTCGATGCCGCGCGAAAAGATCTCATACGCGATCTGCATCGCATCCGAGGTTGCCTTTTCTTTCTGTGTCAGCTTTGCACCGGTGTTTTCTAATTTATCAAGTTCTGCTTTGCATCCCTCTTTTCCGTTCATCAGAAGGGTCATATCCATCCCTTCCGGCGCTGCGGAAAAATAGGCACAGTAGAATTCAACCGGATGATAGACCTTAAACCAGGCAAGACGAATCGCAGAAATCACGTACGCAGCGGCATGTGCTTTCGGGAACATATATTTGATCTTTTTACAAGATGATATGTACCAATCCGGCACGTCGTGTGCCTTCATTTCTTCTTCCCACTCAGGGGTCAGACCCTTCCCTTTTCTTACTTTTTCCATAATATCAAAGCTCATCTTTTTATCCATATTATGATAAATCAGATAAGTCATAATATTATCACGGGTACCGATTACTTCGGAAATGGTGCAAATGCCATCTTTGATGAGATCTTGCGCATTGCCGAGCCAAACGTCGGTTCCGTGGGAAAGGCCGGAGATCTGAAGCAGGTCCGCAAAGGTTTTGGGCTTGGTTTCCTTGAGCATTTGTCGTACGAATTTCGTGCCGAACTCCGGCAAACAAAGCGTTCCGGTTTCCACGCCGATTTCTCTCAAATCGCATCCGAGTGCGGCGGAGGAATCAAACAAGCTCATGACCTTTTCATCGCGCATCGGAACGGTTAACACATTGATTCCCGTGTAGGTTTCGAGCATTTTGTACTTTGTAGGCACATCATGGCCGAGAATATCAAGTTTCAACACGGTATCGTGAAGATAAGAGAACGCAAAGTGCGTGGTGATCGTTTCCGTTCCCTGTCCGTCGGCAGGATGCTGAACGGGAGTAAAGTCGTATACGTCATGGTGTCTCGGGATAACAATGATGCCGCCGGGGTGCTGACCTGTGGTCTTTTTAACACCCGTACAGCCGGCGATGAGTTGGTTTTCCGCCGCGTGATTTAAAACTTTCCCGTTCTCTTCCAAATACTTCTTGACGTATCCGTAGGCGTTCTTTTCCGCCAAAGTACCAATGGTTCCGGCGCGGAAGACGTTGCCTTCACCGAAGAGAACCTCGGTATACTTATGGGCGTCGGCTTGCACGTCACCTGAGAAGTTGAGGTCAATATCGGGCGATTTGTCACCGAAAAATCCAAGGAAGGTTTCAAACGGAATATCGTGTCCGTCCGAGGTCATCTTTGTGCCGCACATAGGGCAATTTTTCGGCGGCAAGTCAAAGCCCGAGCCGACCGAGCCGTCTTCGATAAATTCCGAGTGCTTACAAGCTTCGTTCGGACACAGATAATGCGGAACGAGAGGGTTCACCTCGGAAATGCCACCCATTGTGGCAACGAAAGAAGAGCCGACCGAACCACGGGAACCAACCAAATAGCCCTTTTTCTCACTGTTTTCAACCAGTCGCTTGGCAATGACGTACAGAACCGAAAATCCGTGTTTTTCGATGGAACTGAGTTCTCGATCCAATCGGTCCGCCACAAGTTTCGGCAATGGCTCGCCGTACATTTTATGGGCTTTTTCATAGCACGCACGGTTGAGTTCCTCCACCGCTCCCTCAAGAGACGGAGGATAAGAGCCGAGGGGAATGGGGCGAACGGATTCGACCATATCGCAAATCCGATTGGGGTTATCAATGACGATCTCTTTTGCCAAATCAGCCGGCAAATAAGAAAATTCGGAGAGCATTTCCTTGGTCGTTCTCATATAAAGCGGGGTATGAGAATTGGCATCGGAAAACTTCATACCCGACAGAAGAATCTTTCGATAGATTTCATCCTGCGGACGCATAAAGTGCACGTCGCCCGTTGCCACGACCATTTTGTCCTTTTTCTTTGCAAGGTCAATGATTTTACGGTTGATGTCCTGCAGCTGTTCTTCGCCGGAAACAATTTCTTTGCGAATCAAATAGGCGTTGTTTCCGAGGGGCTGAACCTCAAGATAGTCGTAAAACTCGACGATGCGCATCAGTTCCCCGTAGTTTTTGCCTTCTAAAATAGCGTTATACAGTTCTCCCTCTGAGCATGCCGATCCGACCAAGAGCCCTTCTCGATGCTCTTGCAGAAGCGTTTTCGGGATGCGAGGGTTGCGGGAATAGTAATCCAGATAGGAATGAGAAACCAGTTTGTACAGATTCTTTAGTCCCGCCTGATTTTTCACAAGCAGAATAATGTGGTAGGATTTCAGCTTTTTCGGGTCGCAGGAGGCGGACATGGCGTTGTTCATACCGTCCAAATCCACAATGCCCTCTTGCTGCATTTTGCGTACCATCGCATCGAAAATTTTACCCAAGGTTTCGGCATCTTCAAACGCTCTGTGGTGATTGAATTCTTCAATGCCGAAATAGCGCTGGAGGGTATCGAGCTTGTGCTTCTTCAAATCCGGATTCAAGAAACGGGAGAGCGCAAGGGTATCGAGATACGCATTTTTAATCGTAATACCATTGTCTTCCGCGACTTTTTTGATAAAGCCCATATCAAATCCGGCGTTATGAGCAATGAGCGTTCGATCTTTTGCAAAGTCAAGGAATGCTTTGACCGCTTCCGGCGGGGTGGGTGCACCCTTGACCATTTCATCGGTAATACCGGTCAGTTCTACGATGTTTTGGGGGATGGGAGTACCGGGATCGGCAAAGGTGGAAAAGTGATCGATGACTTCCCCGTTTCGATACAAAACCGCACCGATTTCCGTAATCTGACATGAAAGGGCTGAAAGACCGGTGGTTTCAATATCAAAGATAACAAATTCCGTTTCTTCAAACGTTCCGTGTGCTTCGCCGAAGAGGGCGCGCGCGGTGTCGTCCACGAAATATCCTTCCATTCCGTAGATAACTTTCATTCCTAATTTTTCACTTGTCAGCATCGCATCCGGAAATGCTTGCAAATTGCCGTGGTCTGTGATAGCAACGGCACGGTGACCCCAAGCGTGAGCAAGCTTGACGATGTCCTTGGTTTCAATCGTAGAGTCCATCGTGCTCATCTTGGTATGCAAATGAAGCTCGACGCGTTTTTCCTCGGCATCGTCGCAAAACGGGATTTCAGCAATTTTGGAAACGCTTCGCGGCTTGACGACAAATTCATTTTCAAAGCGGTCAAACTGAAGATTACCGACGACAAGCAAGCTCGTGCCGGGTTCTGCCTTCATCAACGGCTTGACCTTATCTGTTGCACCGGAAAATTTAACCGTAATGGAGGACGCACCGTCACCAACGTGCGTTTTGACACGGAAGCCGTCAGTTCCGCGCATTTCTTTATTTTCCTGCGAAATGATTTTTGCGCAAAACGTAACCGGTCTGGGGTTGGAAGAAAGCTGACGAATCGGCAAAAACGTTTCCCAATCTTCGTCTTTTACTTTTCTGCCGAAGAGAAGCTCCGGCTCTTTCAAGTCAAAGGTATAATAGCCGCATTGGACCTGATTTTGTTCACGATCAAAAACAAACGGCGTTTCGTCGGAAAGGCCGGTCGGAACGCGAGAGGATTCGTCGCGTTCTTGTCCTAAGTAGGAAAAGGATGCGTTAGATTCACTTTTTGTCGCGCTTGGCAGGACAACGTCCTCAAAGAGCATCGAAACGTGGTTTTTCTTGTTATATTCGTCCAAATCAAAACGTTCGGAGTTTAGATGCACGTTGACCCGAATGCCGAATTCCGCGTGCAAAATGTCCGATAAGAGGCGCTCACATTCAGCAAGCTGAGGAAGGTCGGAATAGCCGGGCTTCATATCAAAATAAACGCTATCTTCTTCGATGCGCATGACGCAATCGTCAAAGAACCCTTTTGCCATCATCGTATTACGAGAAAGCTCCAGCAAGAGTTCTTCTTTATAAGAGGGGTCAAACAGCTCTTTCGGATATTTGGGGAAAATGTAGCAGGATTTGAGGTCATACGCCGCGACCAGCCCCGCCTCCAACGCATAAAGACGGAACTTGGGAACCAGTTGGGAAAAATAGAAATCAATCCGGATTTCTCTGGTTTCTTTATTTAAGCGATATGTATAATCATCCAGCAGCGAAAGGACTTCAGCTGCACTCTGATCGGGTGTATATTTTGAAAAAAGCTGGGTAAACGGTTTTTTATTTGGATCCTTCATCATTTGAATCCTCTGCTAATTTTTTAATCTCATCCATCAAGATGTCAAGAACCTTTTCTTCGGGGATTTTTTGAATCACTTCCCCTTTGCGGAAAAGAATGGCTTCCTGTTTTCCGCCTGCAATGCCAACGTCGGCTTCTCTTGCTTCTCCCGGTCCGTTGACGACACACCCCATCACGGCAACCTTCAAATTGCGTTTGGGGGTGATTTTTGCTTCGGCAAGGCGGTGATCAAGCTCATCCGCAATACCGACCAAGTCGATTTTCGTTCTGCCGCAAGTGGGGCAAGAAACAATATCGATCGTATGTTCAGACATTTGGCAAGCAGAAAGGATGCGTCTTGCCGCACGAACCTCCTCGGTCAAATCGCGAGCGGTAAGGGAAACCCGAATGGTGTCACCGATGCCGTCGGCAAGGAGCGAGCCAATTCCAACGGAGGACTTGACCAGTCCCGTCATAAGCGTCCCTGCTTCCGTCACTCCGAGGTGAATCGGGTAATTCGTTTGTTCCGATAACAGTCGATTGGTTGCGATCATCGTGGGAACGGAACTGGATTTGACCGAAACGACAATCTGATCGAAATCGTACTGTTCGAGCATACGGATCTTGTCCAAGGCGCTTTCGCAAAGCGCTTCGGGCGTGACACCGGAATATTTTTGCAAGAGATGTTTTTCCACTGAGCCGGAATTGACTCCGACACGAATCGGGATGTTTTTTTCTCGGCACGCCTTGGCAACTGCCTTGACGTTTTCTTCCGAACCGATGTTACCGGGATTAATGCGGATTTTATCCACACCGGCATAGCACGCCTCGACGGCAAGACGATAATCAAAGTGAATGTCCGCAACGAGCGGAATGTGACTGTTTTCTTTCAAACGGGCAATGTTGCGCACCGCATCAAAGTCCGGCACGGTGAAGCGAACGACGTCGCATGCGGCTGCCTCTAATTCACGGATCTGGGCGAGGGTGGATTCAAATTCTCCGGTTGGGGTATTGGTCATAGATTGAACCAAAACAGGCAAACCTGCGCCGATGAAGCGGTCTCCGATTTGGATTCGTTTGGTAATTTTTCGACTCATACCACACCTCAAAATTTAATTAAAATAGTTTATAAACGTCAAGCACCGTAATAAACGCCATAAAGGCAAGAAGAACCACCATTCCCGCAAAATGAATGTAACCCTCGAATTTCGGGTCCAGTTTTTTCCCGATGATCGCTTCTACAAAGGTAAATAAAATACGGCCGCCATCCAAGGCAGGAAGCGGGAGAAGGTTCATCACACCTAAATTCAAGCTGATAAAAACAAATAGATACAGCACCGTTACAAATCCGCTGGAAGCCGCCTGTGAAATGACGGAAACGGTACCGACGGGACCGGAAACGGCTTTGATTCCATAGCGGCCCGTTACCAGATCAATCAGCGTTTTATAGATCATTTTGACGGTAGAAACGGACTGCGTGAGCGTTTGTCGGCAAAGCGCGGAAAAACTCGGTCTGACTCCCTTCACGCGAAAATCGAGCTGTGCGATTTGAATTCCCTCTTGCTCGGTAACAAGGAATTCAACGTCTTCGAGCTTGATTATTTCCCCGTCTCTTTTGACGACAAAATCCATCGGTTCGGTGCCATCAAGCATAACGGTGTTTCCGATGTCGGTATAATCAATGATTTTAGAGCCGTTGATCTCGATGATTTCGTCACCGGGTTTGAGCCAAGCATCGGACACGCTGTCTTCTCGGAAATCGGCAATCACATTCGTGCCGACAACTCCGGTCAAGGAAAGATAAAGGAACATCGCAAGAACGCCGGTGAGAATATTCATAAAGGATCCGGCGAACAAAACAACAAGTTTCTGCCAACGGGGACGGTTGACGAGCGCATGAGGATCATCATCCTCCCCTTCTTCGCCCTGCATCGCGGTAAAACCACCGATAGGCAAAAGACGCAGCGAATAGACAATATCCGTTTTCTTGGAAGTCCACCCAAAGAGTTTCGGTCCCATTCCGACCGCAAATTCCAACACCTTGACTTTGCAAGCACGCGCGGCCAAATAATGCCCAAGCTCGTGGACGAAAATCATAACGCCAAAAACCAAAATGGCAACGAGAATACCAATAACCGTTTGCATAAAACTAACCTTTCAAAACAAAAATTTACGTTGTTATTTTTGTTTCAATTGACAAAATCAATTCATAAACCGACTCAAAACCGCACGCTTGGTTTCACGATCAATTTCGAGAACGTCATCAATGGAATAAACCGAATTTGACTTGTGATTTTCCACTTGCTCTTCCACGATACGAAAGATATCGAGAAAGGAAATTTTTTCTTGTAAGAAGAGCGCAACAGCCGATTCATTGGCGGCATTCAAGACCGTGGTATAGGTTCCGCCGAGCTGTGCTGCTTTCCGAGAGGTGCGAAGGAGCGTAAAGGTTTCCTCGTCCGCGCCCTCAAAGGTAAGGTGAAGCGGCTGAGTAAAATCGAGTGGCTTGCACAAACCTTCGGTTCGGTCGGGATACGTGAGCGCAAACTGGACGCAGTGCCGCATATCGGGATGGCCCATTTGCGCAATGGTGGAGCCGTCCACGTAGGTCACCATGGAATGCACGATGGACTGACGGTGAACGGTGATCTTGACCTGTGAAGCCGGAACGTCAAACAGACGAACCGCTTCAATCAGCTCCAACCCCTTATTCAATAAGGTAGCAGAATCAATGGATATTTTTTTACCCATGTTCCATACCGGATGTGCCAGTGCCATTTCGGGCGTTACGGAGCGAAGGAAATCGCGATCTTTTCCGAAGAACGGACCGCCGGACGCCGTCAGAACGAGTTCAGACAGGTATTTGCGATCATTAAAAGAACCCGACAAGCACTGGAAAATAGCGGAATGTTCACTGTCGACCGGAAGGATGCGAACCCCGTGTTTTTTGGCTTCGTGCAAAATGATCTGACCGGCGGCAACAATGGGTTCCTTGTTTGCCATAGCAATATGCTTGCCGGCTCGAATCAAAGCCAGAGTCGGGCGAATTCCGTTCGATCCGAGGATCGAATTTTCCGTAATGTCGGCGGGACAGGTTTCACAAAGCTGCAAAATCCCTTCCTCTCCGGAAAGGATTTTGGTATCGGTATCAGCAACCGCAATTTTCAATTGTTTGGCGGCCTCGGGATCGCGAACGGCACAGTAAAGAGGATGAAATTCACGGATTTGGTCTTCTAAGAGTGAAATATTCCGATCGGCACAAATTCCGGTCAACTCAAACCCTCTTTCACGAACCACCTCAATGGCCTGCGTTCCCACCGAGCCGGTAGAACCCAAAATACATACTTTCTTTTTCATATCATCCAATCAAAAAGCGAGCACCGAATGCGGCGTAAACGATGAGCATAACAAACGAAATGGCAAGGGTTGAATCAAAACGATCCAAAACACCGCCATGCCCGGGAAAGAGTTTTCCGTAATCTTTAATGTTATAATGACGCTTAATCGCCGAGGCAATCAAATCGCCAAACTGTCCGACCGCAGAGAACAGGGCGCCGAGAACGGCGAAAAAGAGAATATTGGCAGGAACTTCAAAAAAGGTTCGAAGAACAAAAGCATACCCTGCAAAACCTATCATATTCGCAAGAACGCCGCCGATAGAACCCTCAACGGTTTTTTTCGGGGAAATATTGGGACAGAGTTTGTGTTTGCCGAATGCTTTTCCGACAAAATACGCAAACGTGTCGGAAATCCAGCCACCGAAAAAGAGCAAAAGATAAATATATTTGCCTTCTTCGCTACCGTGATCGATAAAACGAATGGAGGAAATGGCGGTCATTGAAATGACAACGTAGAGCACCAGTCCAATTAAGCTGTAAAGCTTTTCCGAGTGCAGACGAATGTCGGTAAAAAGAGAAAGAAGCATTTCACTGAACGCAAACAGCGCAGAAAAAAGGAAAAGTGCGGAAAACAGATCAAAAACGGGAAACCGAACGGTAAGAAGCCACATGACGATCGGCAAAAAGGCAAAGATGCGTGCAGGAATGCAAAACGCCGTATCTTGCTTTGCACCGATGCAGCGAAGCATCTCTTCCACCGCAATCACACACAAAGCCGTGAGCAGCACCGGCCAAAGCAGCGTATGCGAAAAAATGCATGCCGGAATTAAAATCAAAACACCGACAATACCGGTCAAAATACGCGTCATACTTTATTTCTTCCTTTCCACGACACCGCCAAACCGTCTTTCGCACTTGGCAAAATAACGGATTGCATCATCAATATCCGATTTTTTGATATCGGGCCAAAGCTTATTGGTAAAATAAAACTCGGCATAAGCAGACTGATAGAGAAGAAAATTGGAAAGTCGCATTTCTCCGCCGGTACGAATGATCAGATCCACGTCGGGCTGGTCAGCCGTATAGAGGGTTCTGGAAATATCCTCCGGTGTGATCTGCGTTTTGCCTTCTTGCGTCAAAAGAGAAAAGGAGCGGCAAAGTTCATCGCGAGAGCCGTAATTCAATGCTAAATTCAGCTGATGGGGATAGATCGAGGATTTTTCCTCAACAATTGCCATCAGTTCTTGAATTTTCGGAGAAAAGGCACTTCGATCACCGATGAAGCGGAATCTCATATTTTTGTCTTTGCGCATATCCATCCACTCTTCCAAATAATGGACGAGCAAAGACATAATATTTTGAACTTCTTCTTCCGGGCGCTTCCAATTTTCCGTAGAAAACGCATAAAAGGTCGAATATGGAATATCAAGGTCGATGAGATATTCACCGATTCGCTTGAAATTTTCAGCCCCTTCTCTGTGACCGGCAAGGCGCGGCAGCCCCCTCTTTTTCGCCCAACGGCCGTTTCCGTCCATAATGATACCAATGTGACGGGGTTTGGTCGGGACTTGCAAGACAGACTTTTTATCAGAATGGAACAGAGCCATCAGACACTCATAATCTCCTTGGATTTTTCGGCAGAAATGGCATCGAGATTCTTGACGTATTTGTCAGCCAGATCCTGAACTTCTTTTTCGGAGATTTTCTGTTCGTCTTCGGTCATTTCTCCGTTTTTCTTCATATTTTTGATTTTATCCATCGCATCGCGTCTTACGTTACGAACGGCAACTTTGCCATCCTCGGAAAGACGGGAAACCTGCTTGGTTAGTTCCTTTCTTCTTTCTTCCGTGGGCTGAGGGAACGAAAGGCGGATGGTTTTTCCGTCGTTTTGAGGCGTAATGCCGATGTCGGAAGCAAGGATTGCTTTTTCAATATCTTTCACGCTGGAAGCATCCCAAGGAGTGATGACAAGCATTCTTGCTTCGGGCGTAGAAATTTGTGCGAGCTGGTTGATGGGAGTGGGAGTGCCGTAGTAATCAACGGTAACTCTGTCCAAAATGGAGGCATTGGCTCTGCCGGCACGAACGGAAGAGAATTCTCTTTCGGTGGCGGCGATGCATTTTTTCATTTTTTCTTCGAATTCACGGACGTCAAGTTTCATAACGGATATTCCTTTCCAAATCAATGTATATATAAATTACGCTTTTACAATGGTACCGAGTTTTTCGCCCATCACGGCGCGAACAATGTTCTGAGGATCAGAAAGACCGAACACCAAAACCGGCAAAGCGTTTTCCATCGAAAAACTGGTTGCGGTGGAATCCATCACGGCCAAATTCTGAGAGAGAACGTCGATATAGCGAATGTCTTCCAACGGGCGGGCGTTGGGATCTTTTTTCGGGTCTGCGGTATAAACAGCATCGATATTCTTAGCCAAAAGTACGATTTCCGCATCGATTTCCTTTGCACGGAGAACCGCTGCCGTATCGGTGGAAAAATAGGGACTGCCGATGCCACAGGCAAAAATGACGACTCTGCCTTGATTTAAATGAGAAACCGCCTTGTCACGGATATAGGTTTCCGTAAAGGTTTCCATTTCAATGGCGCTCATCACTCTGGCATCCACGTGAAGATGCTCAAGGGTATCCTGCAGTGCCAAAGAGTTGATCGCGGTTGCCAGCATTCCCATATGATCGGCACGAACGCGCTGAAAATCAGTGCCTTGCTTGCCTCGCCAAATGTTACCGGCACCCACAACAATCGCAACCTGAACGCCAAGATCCACGCATTCCTTAACCTTCGTGCAGATTTGATTCAACAGTTCAAAATTGTAGATCGAGTGCTCTGTGCTTCCTTGTGCCAAAGCTTCTCCAGACAGTTTCAACAGTACGCGTTTATACTTCGGTTCCATAACTCCTCCATGATAGCATATTTCTTCCTAATATTTTATCGAAAAATAGCGAATTTGTAAATAGGAAAAGTAAAATTTGCAAAGAAAAAAGAGCAACGTGGTTGCTCTTTTTTACGCTTTTCAATTTATCTTCTTCCTAAGGAAACATCCCAGCCGTTTACGTAACGCATGAGAATCAGACCGTCAAGGGAGTCGACTTTGCCGTCTTCATTGACGTCCATTGCCTCGGGATACAAAATCTCATCTTCCCAACCGTTTAAGTAACGAAGAAGCATTTGTCCGTCTTCCCATTCTACCTTACCGTCGCAATTGACGTCACCGAGAACGTAAGGGCGCTTGGTAACGGTAACGTTCGTTGCCGTTTGAATCGTGCCAAGGTCATTGGCAGAAGGATCGTGGAAGGTCATCAAAACACGGATCTCTTCCTCGGAAACGGACTTGACTCCGTATAGTTCAAATGAAAAAACGTCGCCGGAAAGCGATTTTTCTTCCTCAAAGGCGATGACACCAAGCTGGCCGGAATTTTGAAAATGACTCAGCTCGGAAGAAACAAGCCATTTCGGATTTTGAATCCGAACGCCGTCTCCTACCCTGATCTGAACAAGAGCAGAGCTTATCATCGGACAATCGGACAATCGGACCGTAACAAGCAATTTTTCTTCTAAATAGACGATATTGGTCGGAAGAACAAGAGAAATCGGAGAGGGAGATGGAAGTGTGCGAAGAGAATAGGTCGTGCTTGTGGCAGTCGGAATCTCGGTTGGCCCCAAGGAAGGAACGTCGTCATCGTCGCCGCCGGGAGGGGTAGTCGTGCCCGTTCCGTCATCCTCGTCGCCGCCGGAAGAGCCGATATTGCCGGACAAAAGCAAAAGCACGTCACGGTCGGAAATGCGTCCATCCTGGTTATAATCCACATTTTGCTCAACGGGAAAGAGCTCCGGCAAAAACGTATGATAAAGAAGATATGCAGCATCTAATCGGTTCATCACGCCGTCCCCGTTCAAATCTCCCGGAACGACTTGTGCAGAAGACGAAAAGGCAAGAGAAAAAATCAAAAAGAAACAAACGAAGAATACGATGGCAATTTTTTTTGTTTTCGACATTTTTTCCTCCTTTCAAATCAAGCACAAATTTCAATTCTATTTTAACATAGCACCGTGGCGATGTCAAACAAAACGGTAATTATTTTCTCGCCAAAATAAGGAAAAGCCCCGAAAAAATCGGGGCTTTTTTGAAAAGAGAATTATTTCGAGGTCAATTTTGCAATTTCTTCAGCGAAATTGTCTTCTTTCTTTTCCAGACCTTCGCCTTTTTCATAGCGAACGAACTGAGCGATGGTGAACTCTTCGCCGAGTTCTTTTGCTACGGAAGCAACGTACTTGGCAACGGTGAGCTTGTCATCCTTAACGTAGGACTGTTCGGTCAAGCAGTTGGTGGTGTAGTACTTGTTGAGCTTGCCTTCGACCATCATAGCAATTACCTTTTCGGGTTTCTTTGTATTTTTCTCGTCGTTCTTGATCTGAGATTCGATGATTTCCTTTTCCTTGGCAATCACTTCAGCAGGAACGGAAGCGGGATCCAGATACAAGGGGTTCATAGCGGCTGCCTGCAGGCAAACGTTCTTAGCAGCATCAGCAAATACTTCGCCGTCGAGAACCTTGCTCATCTTCACAACAACACCGATGTTGCCCTTGCCGTGTACGTAAGAAGCAGCAGCATCGTCGATGATAACGAATCTGCGGATGTTGATGTTTTCACCGATGGTGAAGATCTTATCCTTGAGAGCAGCTTCCACGTCCAAACCGTCCTTGAAATCCTTTTTCAGGAGTTCTTCGACGGTTGCGGGACGAGTTTTGAGAATGATTTTGAGAAGGTCGTTAACAAATTCACCGAACACAGCATTTTTAGCAGCAAAGTCAGTTTCAATATTAACTTCGATCATAGCTGCGGTGTGGGTTTCGGTATCCAAAAGGATCGAAACCAAGCCCTCAGCGGCGATGCGGGTGGATTTTTTAGCAGCAACAGCAAGTCCCTTTTCGCGAAGGATCTTGATGGCGTCTTCTTCGTTTCCGTTTGCTTCTACCAGAGCTTTTTTGCAATCCATCATACCGATGCCGGTCTTGGCTCTGAGTGCAGCAACTGTCTTAGCACTGATTTCCATTGTTTTCAATTCCTTTCTATTATTCTTCGGTGGTTTCGGTTGCAGTTTCTTGAGCTGCAGCTTCAGTTACTTCTTCGCTCTGTTCGGGAGCAAATGCATCGTCACCCTGGTGACCTTCGATCACAGCGTTAGCCATGACGGAAGCGATCAGACGGATTGCGCGGATGGCATCGTCGTTACCGGGGATGATGTAATCTGCTTCATCGGGATCGCAGTTGGTGTCAACGATAGCAACCATGGGGATGCCGAGTTTCTTTGCTTCCAGAACTGCGTTTCTTTCCTTTTTGGGGTCAACCACGAAGATTGCGCTGGGAAGACCGTTCATTTCTTTGATACCGCCGTAGTTCTTTTCCAGATCGGCGATTTCTTTCTTGTGTTCGAGAACTTCTTTCTTGGGGAGAAGATCGAAGGTGCCGTCTTCTTCAAACTTTTTGAGTTTGTTCAAACGAGCGATGCTCTTCTTGATGGTTTTGTAGTTGGTCAGCATACCGCCGGGCCAACGAACGTTAACGTAGTACATGCCGCACTTTTGAGCCTCTTCCTTGATGGACTCTGCTGCCTGCTTCTTGGTGCCGATGAAGAGCACCGAGCCGCCCTCTGCGGCGATACCGTTGATGAAGTTGTAAGCCTCCTCAAACTTCTTAACGGTCTTCTGCAGGTCGATGATGTGGATACCGTTTCTCATGGTGAAGATGTACTCGGACATCTTGGGGTTCCACTTTTTGGTGGGGTGA
>JAZNNH010000029.1:0-10901 GCA_045580105.1 Eubacteriales bacterium
CATACGTCAATTTATCCAAGCAAATGATTCGATATTCCGAATATTTTTTCAGCATGTGAAACACAAAGTTGCTTCCGATAAAGCCCGCGCCGCCCGTTACGATAATCGTCATGTTTTTTACCTCTTCTTTTCTAAATTGTCAGAAATTCTTTTCGCATTTGAAGTCAAGAACCATTTCAGAGTATAAATATAAAATAATATACCTAATCCTTATTATACCACGGGGCAGGGAAAAACACAAGTCTTTTTGTCGGCTTTTGTTGTCGCTCGAAAACGATTTTTGTGCAGGGAAAAAGCGGGGGCCAAGGGTTTCTTTGCGGGGGAAAAAGAGAGTGTAATCACGACTACCGGCTTAGCGTGTAGTCATGATTCAGAAAAAAGATGGTATTTTGATGGAATATAAAGGTGTTTTGACTTTACTTTTCGCTGTCTTTTTGCTATAATGAGAATCTAAGGATAAAATAAGGAGAAATTGTATGACCACCATTTCTTTTACCGGCGACGTTGCCTTTTCCAAGCATTTTCAAGATCATTGGCAAAAAGAATTTTTAGATGAGAAGATCCTTGACTTTTTGCGCACGTCCGATCACGTTGTGGCTAACGTGGAATGTCCCCTGACCGATTCCGTTGTCACGAGCAAAATGGAAATTGCGCATTTCGGCGATCCGCAAGCAGGAACGTGGTTCTCCAAGGTTGGAACGGACGTTTGGACCCTTGCCAACAATCACGTGATGGACTGCGGAGAAGCGGGCATGACGGATACGATTGCCGCCGCTCACAAAAACGGTGCGCAGACGATCGGTGCCGGAAGAAATATCGACGAAGCTTCCCAATACGTTTCCTTTGACGAAGAGGGCGGCGTCGGCATCTTTTCCGTGACCTATCGCAGAGGGGAATTTGTCCGTGCGACGGAAAAATCAGCGGGATGCTTGCTTTTGGATGAACCCGAACGCATCCGCAAGGTGATCGAAGAAATCAAGAGCAAACACAGATGGTGCGTGGTCGTATCTCACGGCGGAGATGAATTTTCTCATCTTCCCATGCCCTATACGCGCAAGCTCTACAAAAGCTTTTTGGAAATGGGTGCCGACGTGGTGGTGGGACACCATCCTCACGTGGTGCAAAACTATGAAACCGTCGGAGATAAACTGATTCTTTATTCACTGGGCAATTTCGTCTTTGATACCGATTATCAAAGACTGCAACAGTATACGGAATACGGTGTTTTGGTCAAACTTTGCTTTTCCGGTGACAAAATGAGCTGGGAATATCTCCCCACCCGTGTCAACCGCACCGAGCAAACGATGGAAGTGTGCGAAGCGCCCGTGATTTTCAGCGAATTGACGGAAAAGGATTATCGCCTGCTCTGGCCTCTGGGAGCCGAAAAATACATCAAATGCTCCAGAGCTGCACGCCGATACCTCGTTGCGGAGGCAAACAACTACAACGCCTTCCAGTGGTTTCAGGTGCAGAAAAAGAGAATCGGTCTTTCCGATGCGCTTTGCCTGTATCGAGGAAAGCACCTGTCTTTGCTGGGACTTTGGAAGTGCGCCGACAAAGCACTTCGCGACTATTTAAAGCAAGTATAACATCGGAACGCAAGCAATTTGCAAACGCAGAAAAGAGAGTATGATGAAAAACAGCTTTAACTATTTTGAAAACAGAGAATGTGAGTATTTCCCCTGTCATCAGAATGCCGGTGAGCATTTCAACTGCCTGTTTTGCTTTTGTCCGCTGTATGCTCTGGGCAGCAAATGCGGCGGCAATTTCAGCTATACCGAGCAGGGAATCAAGGACTGCTCCAACTGCCTGATTCCTCATTCCAAACACGGATACGATCACGTGATCTCCAAAATGGAAGAGGTATCGAAATTGGCGAAAAAGAATCGGGAATAAGAGCCCGATTGAACCCGATTGCAAAAAAAGACCCCTTGCGGTAAGGTTCTTACCGCAGGGGGTTTTTCGTTGTTAATTTGGATAGAAAATAAGTGACGGCCAAAAGGTCGGCACTTCCGCCCGGAGACAGGCGCCTTGCGATGAAGTCATCGTCCAGCATCTCAACTTGACTTTTGGTGGGCGTGCAGGTGGATTCCAGCAGGGCTCTTGCGCGTTTGGCGGCGTAGAGCGCGCCTTCCTTTCCTCCGCGGTGATAGAGATTGGTGTCCTGCACCGAGGCGATCAAATGCAGTAAAGTCAAAACACCGGCGTCGTTTTCGCTCAGCCCGTCTGCGAGTTTACGTTCAAAGATCGGCAGGGAACAATGGAAAACAGAGGGAAAGCCGGCGGCAACCTCACCGCGGATTCCGGTCAAGCCGTATTGGCGGTACAGCCGCTTTCCTGCGGTCGAATCATCGAGGATGCGAAAATCTTCCCGAAGCGCGTCGCGCGTCATATCCGAGCAAAGAGAAAGAAGCGCGGGGATGCTCGGAATCGGCGATTCTGCCGACCAGCATCGACCCAAAGCACCGCAAAGAACGCCCATTGAATAGATGGCGCCTTTGTGGGTGTTCACACCGCCCGTTGCCTGATACATGGCCTGTTCGGCACGAAGTCCCGCAAGGCGAAGAGAGGAAAAGGCATGGTCGGGTGGTAGCGCAGCGCTTTCCTGCCCGATGGCAAAACATTCGAAAAAATAGGGGGTCAGGGCGTGAGCGCTTGTTTCGAACAAGGCCAAATCCATATCGGAATGGGCGCCGCTGTTGCGCTTGTCAACCAGACCGGGCTTGGGTGTGGTGAAAACCTCGTCCAAAAGACTTTCGGTTGCAAGACGAGCGATGGTGCTTTGATCGGCTTGGAAAAAGTGAGAGCGGATGATTTCATTCGTGGTTTGCCGAAGCTCTTCCACGCTGTGAAGCCGACCCGCCGCACAGGCGCGCCCCGGCGCACCGCACACGAGGCATCCGCGCTCCACCGAGCGGGAAAGCTTCGTGCCGTCGGGGGTGAGAACGTCCAGATCAAACAGCCGTCCCAGCGGGAAACGCTCTTCGATTTCGGTACAAAGCTCCTTCAGCTTTGTCGCGTCCATATCGATGCAGAACATGGCCTGACACCCTGTGACGGCAGTTTCCGCACTACGGTGAAGAATGTGTTTCGGATCGATTTTCTCGTCCAAAAGTCGGATCCCTTCCCAAAAGGCGCGTTCGATCAAAGCAGAGGTTTTGACAGGCCCCGCAATGTTCATGGTAAAGCAAAGGAGGGGAGTTTGATAGGTCCCCAGCAGTTCTTTTTGTTCGGCGGCACGCCTGTCGCGCGCGTCGAGCATCTGCTGCAACGCAACTTCTTGCATACTCTCCTCCGTTGATGTTTTTTGTTGAATTTAAAAAGTGGAATTAAAAAAAGACGGTTGACTGGGCTGGTTAATCAGATCGGATTGCATTTTCTGCCGTTGATCCAGCTCCTGCAGATTCTTTTCCGCTTCCTCGCCGACACAGCCGACCAGCAGGTATTGGTGCTTGAAGCGGTCGTAAATGAAGTGGTGAAGCAAATGGAAATTCTGAATTTTTCCCGTGTGGGATACGTGAATGCGCGGACCGGTGCAGAAATGCTCCCGACCGTTGACGGAAATGTGCGTGTTGTCGGAGTAGGTGACGGGTAGATTCGAGGCGATCATTTCATTGACCTTTTTTTCGATCTCGGCAATGTCAAACTCCGGTTTGGTATCGGGGAAGGTCAACACAAAGCCGTGGCGAACGTCGTCGTGTCCGCAGCGCTCCAGATCTTCGGGCGGCAGGCACATTTCACACAAATCCTCTGCGGTGTGAGCCATCAGACGGTAGGAGAGGGATCGATACACCTTGTCGCGAATTTCTTTCGGTTCCGGTCCGAAGAGTGTGGGACGGGAGAGCAAAACCTGTTCTCCCACGCCGATGAGAAGATTGGCATTAAATCCCAACAGCGGGTAAACCAGATCAAAATGCTCCACGATCACGCGCTTTCCGTTTTGCAGGGCTTCGGTGATGGCATCGGCTAACACCGACATATGAGTAAAGCCGTTTTCAAAACGAATGTCGATGTGATAGGTGTGCGGAGAAAAATGACTGCGACCTTGATCCAAAAGGGGCAGGGGACGGGTGTAGACGCCGTCGTCATCGTTGGTCAGTTCCAGTCCGGGGAACATACCGCGGATCAAGGCGCTCTTTCCGGAACCCGCCTCGCCGATGATGCCGATCAGTTTGTCAAAGGGAGATAAATACAATTGGGCGAGCTGCATTCCGAGCGTGTACATACGCTGGTGACCTCTCGGAGCAAAATAACTGCTTAAAATGTGGCTTCTTTGGCGTTCTTGCATTGGGATCCTCCTTTAAGTACGATATTATATTAACCCTTGGCTCTGCAGAAAGCGGAAGGTCGTTTCGGGAACCAATGTTTTGATTTTTTCGATGTTTTTTTCGTCCATCAAGCGGCGTACTTCGCTGGCACTGATCGGGGTGTTCGCGATGGAACGTCTTGGAATTTCATTGAGTGTGACCCCGTGTTTCGGCAAATGTTCCTTCATGGCTCGGTTGTATTGATTCGTCATCGGGGAAAGCGGTTCGGTTCCGACGAAGCGATCTGTGATCGAAAACTTTGGCACAAAGTAGCGCGTGAAGATGGCAACGTCCAGCAGACACTGAACCTGTCCTGCCTGTTCCCGATCTTTCAAGAAGTAGGTCGGGAAGGTGGCAGAGGAAACCAGATACGGGCCGGTGGTCAGCACGCAAACGTTTTTTAGGTCCGCCGTCCCCAGCTTTACCATTTCAAGGCGCTGGGCGAACGAGAAACGGCTCTTGTCCTCCGACACCACGAACAGGTACAGCAGGGAACATTCTTTGGCGGCGCATTCGACCAGATACCGGTGTCCGAGCGTGAAGGGATTGCAGTTCATTACGATCGCGCCGATTTTGCCCGAAGAAGCCGTGCTTGGCATCGTGTCCAAAAAATCGAGAATTCCGTTCTTCTTGTTTTCCATCAAAAGAACCGTATCGGTTTTTGCCACGGGATAGAAGAAAAGGGAAGAGAACAGCGTTTCGTTTCCCGGTTTCGTGTAAAGGAAGAGATGCCGATGCCCCTCTTCAAACGCTTCTTGACGCAGCTTCGAGAGAACCACGGCGGTCAGATCTTCACCTTGATGACGTTTGTCCACAGCGATGCATTTGAGAAGATTGCCGTTTCGCGAGCCGGTGGCAATCAGTTCGTCGTTTTCCCAAAGCAGTGCCGTTTGCGTTACGTCCGAATCGGTGTGAAGTCCCGACTGATGGAGAAAGCGCTCCCAGATTTTGTATTTCTTGTCATCCAAATGGCTTAACAATTCAAGATACATGGCGATTCCTTTTTTTCCAAATCAAAGTTTGATTGAATTATACTTTACAATCGTCTAAATGTAAAGAAAAAAATTTCAAAACGGTTGCTTTTTGGAACATTGTGTTATATAATAACAAATTGTTCCAGTACTTTTACAATCTAAAGTGATGGAAGAAAGTGATGGAAGGAGATAAGAGAATATGAAAATACAAAAATGTGCATTTTCGGGCACCATGGAATCCAGTGATGCCTACGTCGAAATCGAGCCGTCGGAAAACGGTAACACCGTTCAGCTCGAGTCGATCGTGGAAAAACAGTTCGGAGAATCCATTCGCTCCGCTGTTTTGTCGGTTTTGGACGAATTTCAAGTGGAAAATGCGCTTGTCAGGATCACAGACCGCGGCGCGCTTGAATGTGTCATCCGCGCAAGAGTGGAAACGGCAATTTGCCGTGGAAAGGAGGCCGCTTTATGAGACGCAGTATGCTGTTTTTGCCCGGCAATAACCCCAACATGCTGATCAACGCTTCCTATCTGGGCGCCGATGCCGTGATTTTCGACTTGGAAGATGCCGTGTCTCCCGCCGAAAAGGACGCGGCCCGTATCTTGATCCGCAACACCATCCGTTATATGGATTTGGAAAACCAAGAGGTCATCGTTCGAATCAATTCGACCGATACCGATTTCTGGAAAGCCGACTTGGATGCGATCCTGCCGGAAAGACCTAATATGATCCTCCTGCCGAAGGCAAGTTTACCCGAGCACGTTCTGGAAGTAGACGTCTACATCACCGAGCTTGAGAAAAAACTCGGAATCGAAGTGGGAAGCACGGGCATTATGCCTTTGATCGAAACGGCGTTGGGATTGGAAAATTCCTATCTCATCGCGTCTTCTACCAAGCGTGTAAAGGCACTGTTCTTGGGTGCAGAAGACCTGACCTCGGATCTGCAGTGTGTTCGTACCAAAGAAAGCAAGGAAATTGAATACGCCAGAAGCCGCATCGTTGTGGCTGCACGCGCTGCCGGCGTGGACGTATACGATACGCCCTTCACCGACGTCAACGACGACGAGGGAATCGTGGTCGATGCTGCCTTTGCCAAGAGCTTGGGCTTCAGCGGCAAAGCTTCCATTTCGCCTCGCCACGTCGACGTGATCAACAGTACCTTCAGCCCGACGCAGGCAGAAGTGGATTACGCGTATGAAGTAGTCGATGCGATCGAACTTGCCAAGAAGCAAGGAAAAGGCGCCATCGCATTGCGTGGAAAGATGATCGATGCGCCCATCGTAGCGCGCGCAGAAAGAACGCTTGCCATGGCAAAAATTTTAGGAATGGGCAGGGGTGAATGAAATGAATAAGATTGTAAATTCGATTCAGGAAGCCGTCAAGCTTTCCGGTCTGAAAGACGGGATGACGGTATCGTTCCACCATCATTTGCGCAACGGCGACTTCGTTTTGAATATGGTGATGGAAGAAATTGCAAATCTCGGCATCAAAGACCTGACGGTCAATGCCAGCTCGCTCTTTGACGCCCATCTGCCGCTGGTGGATCACATTCAGAACAACGTGGTTACCGGCGTTGCCACGGACTACGTTTCGGCTCTCTTGGGTCGTCACTTCTCCGAAGGCGTGTTGGGCAAGCCCTTAGAATTCCGTACCCACGGCGGACGTCCCGCCGATATTGCTTCGGGTAAGACCCCGATCGACGTGGCGTTCATCGCCGCTCCGACCGCTGACCCGATGGGTAACTGCACGGGTAAGCACGGCAAAAGTGCTTGCGGAAGTCTTGGATATGCCTTCGCCGATGCGATGTTTGCCAAGAAAGTTGTGGTTATCACCGACAACTTGGTAGACTATCCGCTCGAGGATCGTTCCATTTCCGAAGAATACGTGGACTATGTTGTCGTTGTCGACCAGATCGGTGACCCCAAGGGCATCGTTTCGGGAACGACTCGAATCACCCGTGACCCGATCGGATTGATCATGGCAGCTCAGGCAGCCAAGGTCATCGAGGCATCGGGACTGTTGAAAGACGGATTTTCCTTCCAGACCGGCGCCGGCGGCGCTTCTCTTGCCGCAGCCAAATTCTTGAAGGATATTATGCTGAAAAAGAAGATTGCCGGCAGCTTCGGACTCGGCGGTATCACCGGCTATATGGTCGATATGATGAAAGCAGGGTGCTTCCAGAAACTGCTTGACGTGCAGTGCTTTGACTTGACGGCGGTCGAATCCATTCGCACCGACCCCAGACATCAGGAAATCTCGTCCACGCAGTATGCCTCTCCCGCCAATCCCGATGCGGCAGTCAACAACCTGGACGTCGTCATTTTGGGTGCAACCGAAGTTGACACCGATTTCAACGTCAACGTTCACACCGACTCCAACGGCTATATTATGGGCGGTTCCGGCGGACACAGCGATACGGCTGCCGGTGCAAAGCTTTCCATGATCATTGCACCGATGTTCCGTGCAAGACTGCCGATCATCACCGACCGCGTGAACTGCATTTCAACCCCCGGCAAAGATATCGACGTTTTGGTTACACAGGGCGGCATCGCGGTCAACCCCCGCAAGCCCGAACTCAAAGAGAGATTGCTGGATGCAAAGCTTCCTGTAATTGATATTGTCGATTTGAAAGAAAAAACCGAGCGTTTGACGGGCAAACCCACGCCTCTTGCAAAGGGCGACAGAGTGGTTGCAAACGTCATCGGACGCAACGGCGATATTTTGGATCACATCTACAACGTACCGAAAAACGAGAAGTGAGGAGAAATTATGCGCGAAATTGATGCTGTAATCATCACAAAAACCGTAAAAAAGCTTTGCATTGATGCAAACTGCCATCTGGGAAAGGACATCAAGAATTGCATCGCTCAGTCCTATGAACAGGAAACTTGGCCTCAGGCAAAGGAAATCTTAGGGCAAATCATCGAAAACTATGAGATTGCCGATCAGAAAGAGGTTCCCATCTGTCAGGATACCGGTGTGGCTTGCGTATTCTTAAAAATCGGTCAGGACGTTCACATCACCGGCGACATTACCGAAGCGGTCAACGAAGGTGTCCGTCAGGGCTACCAAGAGGGCTTCTTGCGTAAGAGCGTCGTGAAAGATCCCTTGAACCGTGTGAACACCGGCGACAATACTCCTGCTATGATCTACTATGAAATCGTTCCCGGCGATAAGCTCGAAATTATGGTAGCACCCAAGGGCTTCGGAAGCGAAAATATGAGCCAGCTTGCCATGCTCCGTCCTTCGGACGGCTTGGAAGGCGCAAAGGCGTTTATCAAACGCGTTGTGGAACAGGCAGGTTCCAACCCCTGTCCTCCCATCGTGGTCGGCGTCGGTATCGGCGGTACCTTTGATAAAGCGGCTTATCTTGCCAAAAAAGCATTGATGAGACCGGTGGATCAGCCCAACTCGGATCCGTTCTATGCACAGCTGGAAAAAGAACTCTTGGAGGAAATCAACGCACTCGGCGTAGGACCTCAGGGCTTCGGCGGCAAAACGACCGCTTTGGCTGTGAACATCGAATACTATCCGACCCACATTGCCGGCTTGCCGGTAGCGGTCAACATCAACTGCCACGTTACGAGACACAAAACGGAGGTAATCTAAATGGCTATTCGTATTCAAACACCATTGAGCCGTGATGCGGCAAGAAAACTGAAAGCCGGTGACAGCTGCCTGATCTCCGGTGTCATCTACACGGCACGCGACGCTGCACACAAGCGTCTTTGCGAATTGATCGATTCCGGAAAAGAGCTTCCCTTGGACGTTAAGGACAGCATCATCTACTTCGTAGGTCCCACCCCTGCCCAGCCCGGACAGGCGATCGGTTCCGCAGGTCCGACCTCGTCCTATCGTATGGATGCCTACAGCCCCTCTTTGATCGCACAGGGACAGACCGGTATGATCGGAAAAGGCAAGAGAGGTCCCGAAGTCATCGCAGCGATGAAAGAACACGGCGCTGTTTATTTCGGTGCGATCGGTGGCTGCGGTGCACTGCTGAGCAAATGCATCAAAAAAGCCGAAGTGATTGCATACGATGATCTCGGTGCTGAGGCAATCCGCCGTCTCGAAGTGGAAAATTTCCCCGTTATCGTTGTCATCGACAGCCAGGGAAATAACCTTTATGAGATCGGACGCGAGAATTATTTGGCGCAAAACAAATAAATCATTATTGTTGAAAAAAACAAGAGTTCGATTGAAAAAACCATCCAATCAACCGCCCGATTTTTGTCGGGCGGTGTTTTTTTTGGAAAAAAGTGCACAAACAGAAAAAAATAAACCATAAATGGAAAAAATCATAAAAATGAAAGTTGACAAATATCATATAACCTTATATGATATACGTAGAGAATAATCTCGATTGTATCATATTAAATAGGAGAGGTGCATTTATGGAAAATCGCGAAAAGAAAGTTTTGGTAATGGGTGTCATCGGTGCTGACGTTCATGCCGTAGGAAACAAAATTTTGGATCATGCATTCAGAGCTGCCGGATTTGAAGTTGTCAATCTCGGTGTTATGGTTGCACAAGAGGAATATATCTCTGCCGCAATCGAATCGAGTGCAGATGCAATTGTGGTTTCCTCTTTGTACGGACAGGGCGAGTTGGACTGCCGCGGTATGCGTGAAAAGTGCGACGAAGCCGGTCTGAAAGGAATTCCGCTTCTTGTCGGCGGCAACATCGTAATCGGCAAACAGAAATTTGAAGACGTGGAGAAGCGTTTCAAAGCAATGGGATTTGACCGCGCATTCGCTCCCGGAACCCCTGTTGAAACTACCATTCAGGCGCTCAAAGAGCTTTTGCATATCGAAGAAAAATGAAAACGGTATTGTTGATTGACTTTGGCAGTACCTATACCAAACTGACCGCAGTCGATATCGACCAGCCGAAGATTCTTGGAACCGCGTCGAGCTATACCACCATTGAAACGGACATCAACGACGGATTGAACCGTGGCCTGGAGATCTTGGAGAGTAAGATCGGAAAAGTCAATTTTGACGAATGCTATGCTTGCTCTTCCGCCGCAGGTGGTCTAAGAATGATCACCAGTGGTTTGGTGCCGGAGTTGACCGGAGAGGCAGCAAGACTTGCCAGTCTCGGAGCCGGTGCAAAGGTTGTGAAGGTTTATGCCTTCGAACTGACCGAAGAGGACGCCGAAGAAATTCGCGCAGCCAAACCGGACATTTTCTTGCTCGTAGGCGGAACCGACGGTGGCAACACCGAGTGCATTCTGCACAATGCGCAGGTTCTGGCAGATATGAAGCCTGATTTCCCCATCTTGATTGCCGGTAACCGTACCGCAGCCAAGCGATGCCAGGAAATCCTCAGTGACTGTGAAGTGTATGTTTGCCCCAACGTTATGCCGAAGTTCGGTGAACTGAAAATCGAAGCGACACAAAAGCAGATTCGCGAGATCTTCTTGAACCGAATCATTCAGGCAAAGGGTCTCAGCCGTGCCGCTGCACTGCTGGACGACATTATGATGCCGACCCCGGCGGCGGTGCTTCAGGCAGTGGAATTGCTTTCCGGCGGCTGTGAAGACGAACCGGGTATCGGAGATCTGGTTGCGGTAGACGTGGGCGGTGCTACAACGGATATTTATTCCATTGCAGACGG
>JAZNNH010000030.1:0-4239 GCA_045580105.1 Eubacteriales bacterium
TTCCTTTTGCGCCGGCTGCCAAGAGAAACGCTCCCATGCTGGCGGCCATTCCGATGCAGATGGTCGATACGTCGCATTTGATGTAATTCATCGTATCGAAAATTGCCATGCCGGCAGAAACCGATCCGCCGGGACTGTTGATGTAAAGACAGATGTCTTTGTCGGGATCTTGGGCTTCCAGATAAAGAAGCTGAGCGACGACCAGACTTGCCGTTGTGTCGTTGACCTCGTCACAGAGGAAAACAACTCTGTCGTTTAAAAGCCGGGAATAAATGTCATAGCTTCTCTCAGAGTGCCCGGTTTGTTCGACAACCATTGGTACCAGTGCCATTGTCAAAACCTCCCTTGATTTGTGGCGTTATTTTTCTTCTTTCTTTGCTGCGGTCTTCTTGGGGGCCGCTTTTTTAGCAGGTGCTTTCTTTTCGGTGCTTGCCGCTTTCTTCGCAGGTGCCTTCTTTTCGGTGCTTGCCGTTTTCTTCGCAGGTGCTTTTTCTTCGGTAGCCGTTTCCTTCTTGGCAGCTGCGCTCTTTTTGGGAGCAGCTTTTGCTTCTGCGGCACTTTCGGTGATCTTGGCAGAGCTCTTGATCAGTTCCACTGCCTTGCGGGCGGAAACGTCTTTGCGGATCACGTCTTCCGGAATGAATTCTTTTGCTTTTTCGGTATCGATCTGATAGGATTCAGCAACTCTGGTGTATTCTGCTTCGATTTCTTCTGCGGTGATTTCGAACTTTTCTGCCTTCGCAATGGCTTCGAGTGCCAGCGTTGCCTTTACCTGACGTTCTGCCTGAGGACGGAAATCTTCCATCAGCTTGGCTTTGGTCATGCCGGTGTACTGCAGATACATATCCATAGAAATGCCCTGCTGCATCAGGCGGTTATCATAATCGTGGAACATGTTTTCGCATTCGTTGTCGAACATGCAGGCGGGAATGTCGCCTTCAATCGCATCGATGATGGCGGTGAGCAGCTGCTCTTCCACCATGTGTTCGGCTTCGTCTGCGTTCTTCTTTTCTATTTTTGCCTTAATGTCTTTCTTATATTCAGCCAAGGTATCAAATTCGGAAACGTCTTTTGCAAATTCGTCGTCCAGTTCGGGAAGCTCTACGTTTTCAATGCCGCCCAAAGCAACCTTGAATACGGCTTCCTTGCCTTTGAGTTCTTCTGCGTGATAGTCTTCGGGGAAGGTAACGGTAACGTCGAATTCGTCACCGATCTTGTGACCGATCACCTGTTCTTCGAAACCGGGGATAAACTGACCGCTGCCCAGTTTCAGGTGGTGAGCTTCGCCCTTGCCGCCGTCAAATGCTTTGCCGCCGACAAATCCTTCATAATCGATGATGGCAATATCATCTTTTTTCGCAGCTCTGTCTGTGATTTCGATGGTTCTGGAGTTTCTTTGACGAACGCGTTCCAGTTCCGCATCCACTTCTGCTTTGGCAACCTTTTTCACGGTCTTTTCAGCTTTGATGCCTTTGTAGGAAGATACCTTGATTTCGGGTTTGGTCCAATATTTTGCAGTCAGTGCAACACCGTTATCGTCGATGTCACCCAAATCCAATTCAGGTTGACTGACCACTTCAATACCGGCTTCTTTCACTGCTTCGTCCAATACAGAGGGGAGAATGGCGTTGAGAGCATCTTCATAGAAAATGCCTTTTCCGTACATTTTTTCCACGATAGAACGGGGTGCTTTTCCTTTGCGGAATCCGGGAACGGTGATCTTGGGAGCCTGCTTTTTGTAGACTTTGTTGACTTCGGCTTCAAAATCTGCCTTCGGGATCTGGATCTCCAGGATGGACTGATTTTTTTCACCATTTTTTACGCTTTTCAAACTCATTTTCTTCAACTCCTGATCATGTTTGTTATCGATAAAATCTATCTCTGATAATTATATACACCAAACCATTTTTTGTCAAGATTAGCATAGGAAAAAGCGCTTTTTGCACGAATTGCAAAGAAAAAAATCAAAGTTTTTGTGGAAAAGAAAGACAGGCGCGATTCTTTCTTGCTCTTTGGGCGAAAAAGTGATACAATCAAGATAGAATTTCAATCCGAAACGAGGGATGATGATGACAACGAAAACGATCCTGTCTTGTGTGGATCATACGCTTTTGTCCGTGACGGCGACTTGGGAGGAGATCCGCAGTGTGTTAGACGACGCCATCCGCTATGAAACCGCCAGCGCCTGTATCCCGCCTTGCTTTGTCAAAAGGGCGAAAGAATACGTCGGGGATCGACTGAAAATTTGCACGGTCATCGGCTTTCCCAACGGCTATCAAACCCAAAACACGAAGGTATTTGAAACGGCGGATGCCGTTAAATCCGGTGCCGATGAAATCGATATGGTCATCTCGCAGCCCCTGTTAAAAGAGAAACAATACGATGCCCTGCTACAAGAGATCGCAGCGGTGCGAGCCGCCTGTCAGGGAAAAATTCTGAAGGTCATCGTGGAAACCTGCCTTTTGACCCGAGAAGAAAAAATCAAAATGTGTGAAATCGTCGGAAAATCCGGGGCAGATTATATTAAGACCTCAACCGGCTTTTCGAAAGCAGGCGCCACCTTCGAAGACGTTGCCCTGTTTGCCGAGCACGTTTTGCCCCCCTTGAAAATCAAGGCAGCCGGCGGTATTGCCACCCTCGAGGATGCCGAGCGCTTTCTTGAGCTCGGTGCCGACCGTCTGGGAACCAGCCGTGTGGTTAAACTTGTCAAAGAAATGGAGAAAAAAGCATGAAATATCCCACGCCTCATATCAACGCCGCCCCGCAGGATTTTGCCAAAACCGTATTGATGCCGGGCGATCCGCTTCGTGCGGAATTTATTGCCAAAAGCTATTTGGAGTCACCTCGCCTTGTGAACAACGTCCGCGGAGTTCAGGGCTACACCGGTCGCTTTGAAGGAGAAAAGATCAGTGTGATGGCAAGCGGAATGGGAATGCCGTCCATCGCGATTTACGCCCGCGAGCTTTACGAGGCGTTCGGAGTCGAAAACATTGTTCGCGTCGGCTCTTGCGGCAGTATGCAAGAGCCCGTTCGCGTTCGCGATATTATTCTTGCGCAAGGGGCTTGCACCGATTCCAATATGGCGGCCGATTTTCATTTGCCCGGCACGTTTTGCCCCATCGCCTCCTTTGATTTGCTGCGAACCGCCGTCGAAGAGGCGGAAAAAATGGGTCTTCCGTATCACGTAGGAAACCTCGTTTCTTCCGACGTGTTTTATCACGATACGCAGGATCTTCGCGCCGAAGAAACCGCGCTCTCGCGCTGGTCCAAAATGGGTGTTTTAGCCGTTGAAATGGAAGCCGCCGCGCTCTTCACGACCGCGGCTCGCCTCAAGAAAAAGGCGCTTGCGATCTGTACGGTTTCCGACCACCTCATTACGGGAGAAGAAACCACAAGTCAAGAAAGACAAACCTCCTTTACGGACATGATGATGCTCGCGCTTCGAAGCGCACTTCGTTTTTAAAGCACAATGAAAAAAAGAATTTTTATCGTCGTTTTGGATTCCTTCGGCATCGGCGCACTTCCCGATGCCCATCAATTCGGTGACGAGGGATCCTTTACGCTCCAAAGCATCGCTTCTTCGGAGCGCTTTTGCATTCCCAATCTTATCTCTTCGGGACTGGGAAACATTGACGGAATTCACTTTTTGCCCAAAACAAAATCGCCCTTGGCATCCTTTGGCAGAATGGCGCAGGTCAGTCGCGGAAAGGATACCACCATCGGACATTGGGAATTGGCGGGGCTCCACTCGATGCGACCGCTTCCGACCTATCCGAACTGATTTCCCGACGACGTGATCCAAGCGCTGGAACAGAAAACCGGAAGAGGAGTGCTGTGCAATCGACCGTTTTCCGGCACAGAGGTCATCCGTCTGTTTGGAAAAGAGCATCTTGAAACCGGAAAACTCATTGTCTATACCTCGCAAGACAGCGTGTTTCAGATCGCCGCGCACGAGCAGATCGTGCCGGTCGAAACACTGTATGAATATTGCCGGATGGCACGCGACCTCTTGACGGGAGAGCACGCCGTGGGACGGGTGATCGCCCGTCCTTTCGAGGGAGAATGGCCCAACTATTGCCGCACCAACCGCAGACACGACTATTCCGTGGAACCGCATGGAGAGACATTGCTGGATATCCTCAAGGAAGAGGGCTTTGATGTGCTGTCCGTGGGCAAAATCTCCGACATTTTTGCCGGAAGAGGCATCACGCAGGCATTCGCTGCCCCCGGAAACGACAA
>JAZNNH010000031.1:0-15433 GCA_045580105.1 Eubacteriales bacterium
ACAGGTGGTGGCGGCGTTGAGCAAAACCGTAGCCCCCGAAATGCTTTGTCTTTGGTCAAGCTCAGTCAAAAGTGCCAACGCACGGTCCACGGCAAGAAGACCTTTTTTTCTCTCTCTTGGCATTTTCGGTAGAGCCCCAGCATTTCATTGACCACGGAAAGCTCGCCCCGCCGATCAAAAAGCGCCTCGGCCTCTCTTTGCCAATATTCCAAATGGCTTGCGGCGGCATCCAAATCGTTCGTTTCAAAGCATTGATCGAGCTTGTCAATCACACGGGAAACGGGGATTTCCCCTGCTTTTTTTCGGCTTTTTTGACATTGACTGCAATTGAAATCCACCGCGAGAATCACATCCTTTTCTTCCATCAAAATCCCTTTCCTTTGCTTGTTTCGATCCCGCCCTCTTGCTTTTTATTCTTTCAAATTTCGTTTCAGGACCTCTCTTCCGCGCCAAGAAAAGGCGCGCGCCAGAAACGCCGGTTCGTCAAGTTCTGTCACTTCTTGGGACAGCATGGGAATGTGGTCGTGTCGGAAAAATTCGATGGGCGTTTCCGCCACGTTTCGGTTCATCGGGCACGCGTTTTGGCAAAGATCGCATCCCCATTTGCACGGAACCGATGCCATGCGCGCCGCTTCCTCTTCCGTCCACGTTTTTTTCTGGGTAAGCGAAGATAGACACTCTTCTCTTTTCGGATCTAAAATCGCTCCGGTAGGACACGCCCTCTCGCATGCGCCGCAGGCGCGGCAAGAGCCGATCTCTCGCGCTGAAACGCTCTTTTGTGCCCGAGAGAGCAAAAGAGCGCCGATGAAAACGAAAGAGCCGTAGATCGGATGGTTCAGAAGTCCGTTTTTTCCCAAAACGCCGAGCCCCGCCTTCAGAGCAGCATCGCGCTCGTCAATGGGGGAAGAATCGGTATAGCCCAAAAAGCCAAGGTCCTCTCCCCGCTCGTCGAGATACCGAGCGAAGCGCTCGAAAAGCTCTTTCCCATATAAATGATAATCCCTTGGCTGGGCATAAACCGAAAGATTGGTGGTTTGCTGTCCGGCGTTGTAGGGAATCAAAAAGATCACGGCGCTTTGGATCGAGCCGAGGGATTCCTGCGCTCTCTTCCACTTTTTCTCGTTGATCACACGAAGATCCGCGGCGTTCAATTCCTGAAAAAACAAGATTTGTTCCGCATCAAAAAATTCCTTTAACATATGCTCTCCCTTTCATTCAAAAGGATAGCAAACAAACCTTATTTCGTCAATTATTTTTTCATAAAACTTAAGTAAGAATTCGTTTCTTCGCGTTTGCCGAAAAACTCCGCTCGGATGTCCCTTTGCGGCACGGACACGCTTTTTTCTTCTCCCGGCAAAAACGGCAAGGAAGACAGACCGTAGCGAAGGGCATCCGGCGCGTGGGTGTACTCGTGAGGGGTGAGCGCGGCATCTTCCGTTTTGATTGGATCAAAGGTCAGTCGCGGGAGGGTGCGAAGCAGATTTTTGCACTGCGGGAAAATTCCGAGAAACGGTCCCTCTTTGCCTTCTGCCCGCAAAAATTCGCGCACGCGGCGCCAACCGGGAATTCTTGCGTTGTCGGCGGGGATCAGTCCCTTGACACCGGAGGAAGATAAAATATCAAACCCGCTTTTCCCGCCGTCCTGCCGCCTGCCGGCAAGGTCGGGGGAGGCGGCGATATAGCGAATCTCTTCCTTGTCGCATCGCTCCCGAATTTCGCGCGCCGCTTCGGACAGCACCAGATCGGGCTGATAGAATTCCCGATAGACCACAAGTCGGCTTCGATCCGGCGGATAGGCAAACCAAAGACACGCCGTCATATCAAGCCCGTAGTCCATCGCCGCAAAGCGATGCCAAGTGTCGGGAATGGAAAAGGGCGCGATTTCGTGACGGGATCGGTCAAATTCCGTAAAATACTGCCCCTCGAACGCATCCCAATCACCGTCGAGCATCGCGCGGCGGCGAAGCGGCGGCAGGGATTCCAAGGTTCGCACGTATTCGGGATTTTCCTTTAACAGATAGCGATTGTCATAAACGGTGGAGGGAATGAAGACGTAATCTTCCGCCTTTTCCCCCTCTCGGTAATCCCGATCGATAAACAGTCGCTTCACCCAAGCGTGTCCGACCCCACCGGGGTTACAGGTAAAATACATCCGTGGGACAAACGGCTCCTGCAAAAGTCCTGCTAAGCGGCAGCATTCGGTCATCGCGTAATACTGACTTTCCGTAAACTGCGTCGCCTCCTCCATTCCGACCACCTCGTATGCCTGCCCCTGATATTGGAGGGCGTCCCCCTCCTCGCTCAAATATCCGAGTTTGATGCGAGATGAGCTGGGAAACAAAAATTCCTTGGTAGAATCCTTGTAGTCGGCGATTCCGTGAAGCCAACGCCGCAAGGGATTGATGTGATTTTCCCGAAGCTCGGGAAAGGTGCGGCGCAACAGCAGAATCTGGATTCCGGGGTAGCGCAGTGCCAGAAGCACGAGCTTTGCTCGCATGGCAAAACTTTTTCCCCCGCCTCTTGCGCCTCCGTACGCAATGCGTCGGGCATTGGCACGAAAAAATTCCTCCTGAGGAGGAAAGGGATGTAAACTATCTAAAAATCGTTCGATTGCATTCATATTTTCTCTTGACAAATCGTGAAAAAGAGATTAAGATATTCTCACGCACATGAGCGGAAAAACAGGGGTGCTACGGCTGAGACGCAGAAATGCGAACCCTCTAACCTGAAATGGATAATACCGGCGTAGGGAGTTTTTGATGAGAACCAGATTCTTGTTCGCACAGGACTTCCGTCCTGTGCGAATTTTTTCGAGGAGTTTCTTTATGCAAACCAACAAAACAAAAAAACTGGTTACCTCTGCGATGCTCGTGGCATTGGGAACCGCCGTCAGTTTGGTATCCGAATGGATTCCCTTTTTGAACCTGCCCTTCGGCGGCACCATCACTCTGGCAAGCTTATTGCCCCTTGTTTTGATCGCTTATCTCTACGGCACCAAATGGGGTCTGGGCGCGTCCTTCGTCTATTCACTTTTGCAGATGGCGATCGGATTCCGCACCGTTTCGGGACTTTTTCTTCCCAATTCCGATTCCTATATGGGCTCGGTCGGCATTGCCTTTCTGATTCTTTTGATTGATTACGTTCTCGCCTTCACCAGCGTCGGTCTGGGCGGTATTTTCCGAGGCAAGCTAAAAAGAAAATGGGCTCTTGTTTGGGGCAGCGTCTTTTCCCTTTCGCTTTGCTACCTCTTTCACGTCATCTCCGGCGCCATTTTCTACGGCGCTTGGGCGGAATGGTTCTTTTTGGAAAGCGCGGCAAAAGACCTTGCCATCTCCTCTTTCATCATGAACACCTTTCACGGCGCGGGGCTGAGCGTGATGTATTCGATCGTTTATAACGGCTGCTATATGATTCCCGAAATTCTCATCACGTCCGTTGCCGCAGCCGCCGTCTCCCGAATTCCCACCATTCAAAAACTCTGAAAGGATTGCTATGGAACCCATCTGCCATATCGTGGGCGCAGGTGATTTTTCGCCTGACCTGCTAAATGCGCGCCAAGGCGATCTCATCCTTGCCGCAGACGCCGGTTTCCGTCATTTAAAAGATGTCGGAATCCTGCCCGATCTTTACATTGGTGACGGCGATTCCTTGGGCTTTTTTCCCGAAGGAATCCAAACCGTGGTTCTCCCCAAAGTAAAAGATGATACCGACTCGCTTGCCGCGCTCCGGTATGGGCTTACCTCCGGGTTTCGCTTGTTTTATCTTTACGGGGCGTTGGGCGGCAAGCGCTTTTCCCATTCTCTTGCCAATCTCCAGTCCCTTTCCTTTCTGCATCAAAACGGAGCAAAAGGGGTCATCCTCGATGCCAACTGCCGCATAGAATATCTTCCCCCAAGCACTTACAAACCGGATCTTTCCGGCGGCTTTTTTTCTCTGTTTTCTATGGAGGGCGAGGCGTGCGTTTCCATTCAAGGAGCCAAATACCCCTTGCAAAACGCGGTTTTGACCCCACGTTTTCCCCTGGGCGTCAGCAACGAGGGGGGGAAAGATACCCAAATCACCGTTCACTCCGGCAGTGTGTTCCTCATCCGCGAAGCGTGATCACTCCGCCCAAACCGAGCACACCCCCAAAGAGGCGGGACTGCTCTCTTTTTCCTGCGCGTCGGCATAGCGCTTGAAATTCACGGACAAAAAGAGCTTCGCACCCGTTGCGGTATCTTTCGAAAACAGCTTTTCCTCCGCACTTTCTTCTACTTTCAAAAGCGCTCTTCCAATGAGCGCTTTTACTTTTTCATCTTGGACACGCTCCAGCTCTTCCCGACTTTCCAAGCCGAGCGCGAGGGCAATGCCGGTCACCGTACACGGCTTTTCTTCGTATAGGATTTCTCCTGTTTTTCCCGTCACGAAATTGCCGTCCGAATCTCTTTTTTCCACCCGTCGGGAGCAAAAATACCCTGTCAGCAGTTTCTTTGCTTTCGCTTCCGTCAACTTTTTCACGATTCTTTCTCCTTTTTTTCGCATTGTATCCGAAATGCGGCGTGTCAGACAATGACAAATCCCTTGACGCAAGCCCCTTTTTTTCCTATAATAGAAAAAAACAAAAAAGGAGGGTGTTCGATGGCTCGCAAAATTCCCTTTGCCGGCATCGCACTGGTTTGTTCCGTCGTGATGCTGTTTTTCACGTTTTTTGCTTGGGGCTGGTTTTCCGATGCCCGCGGGCTGGAAGCGTATTTTGAAATTCCCATCGGAACCGAGCACAGTGCCCTTTCCACCTTGGCGGATGCGCTCTGGATGGCAACTCCTTTTCTGTTGCTGATCTCTTCGTTTTTGATTCTGTCCCCCTCGCCGACTCACAAAAGAATCGCACTCATATTCACTCCCATTCCGCTGGGCATTTACGCATTCTTCCAAATCCTCTTGTTTTTGGGAGAAAAAGAGGGTCATTTTTCCATTCTTATCACCTTGTTTTTCATTCTTTTCACCTCTTGCCTTACCATCCTTTCCGCATTCATTCCCGAACTTGGCCGTTTTGCCGGACAAAGTGCCATGTGTCACGTTCTTGTTGAAATCATCCTTGTGATTTTATCGTTTGTATTCCAAGAAAAGTTTTCCCAGTTTTATTTTTCTCAGCTTCTCCCCATGGGTCATTTGTCGGGATTTCGCTATTCGTTCTTTCTCATTTCCGTTTGTCTTTACTATCTTTCCTATTCTCTTTTCCTTGCGTGTCTGAATTTTTCCGACACGGCAAAGAAAGAAAAAAAGAGCAAACCCGAAGAACCAAAGAAAGAAGAATCCGAACCTGAGCCAGATTCTGACGCAGAAAAAATTCCCCTTGATCTTGCCGATTTCGGCATTGAAAAATAAAAGACCGCCTTACCGATTCGGCAAGGCGGTTTTCTCTTTAAGCTTGTGTTTTCAAAAATTCAAAAGTCGATCCAAAAGATCGGTCAGAACGCGTACGCATTGTTCTCCGGTTCCGGGAACATAGCGGGTGGTATCCACCTCATATCCACGATTGGGGAACGCCTCGATGGAGGGGATATACCCAAACGCACCGTTGGTGTAGGCACACAGAAACGTCATCGGGAAGGAAGACGCCTTCTTGACCTGCATCCCGTTTGTGTCAAACATTTCATACGGTGCGGCAGCAAACGCCACGTCGCCGATGGCAATCGCGCCGAAATTGATTTGTATCGTTGTATCCGTGCGTTTGGAGCGGGCTATCACGGCGTTGGCGTGATACGCAGAGCTGTAGCCGTATTGTCGGCAAAGTGCGGTAGTATCCTTTCTCTGAGAAAAGAGATCGCTGATTTCCTGCGCCTGAGCAAGATCATAGCCCTCGATATTCAAATCGCAAAAAACCGTTTCTTCCTGCAAGAGTGCTTGCACCTTGCCGGTCTTGGCAGGACGCAAGGTGGAAAGCGCAGGGATCATGGTCGCCGCCAGATCCTCTCCGTGCTTTTCATAATCCTTTGCATTGTTTTTCTCCCAAGAAAGCTTGGTGCCGGGGGTCACGTTGCCGGCAGCCCCCTGATAATAGGCAAAATACATACCGGTTTCCTTTTCGACCTGTTTGCGGAATACACCGACCCAGTCGGCGGAAACCTCAGTACCGGTGCTGCTGCCGACGGTCGTAACGTGGCAAGTCCAGTTCACCAAAACGATATCCTTTTGGTTCGCACGATCAAAGCGGATGATCTGCATTTGATTGTCCGCATCGGTTTCGTGACGGGCAAGGGGGGATGCGGTTCCCAGCACGTTATTGCTTCCGCCGCCTGCCGTTCCGTCTTGGCGAATGTAGCGGCGCACGTACGCAAGATTTTCCGTTCTCGTTTCGCCGATGTACATTTCGGCGCGGTCACGCGTGGCAATGGCTTCTTTTGCCGCCGCCACCACTTGCTTTATCAAGATGGAACTATATGGGGAATCACCGGAGATTTCCGGTCCGGAATGGGTGTGCGTGCAGGTAAAGAACATATATTCCTTGGGAATACCGGTGGCGTTGGTGACGGCGCGCGTCAACGTTCTCCACAGTTGTGCGTTGATGTAAATCAGATCCAAAGAATAGAAAAGTGCAGTGTTTTCTCCATCGGAAACGGCAACACAAGTGGCATAAAGCGGATCCAGCACGCTGGAAGAAAGGCGGTATTCCGTATTGCCGTATCCTGCCATCGGCGTGCCCGACTTCGGAGTGATTATGTTTCTGGCAAACCCGACGGAAAAGCCGGTCGGATCAAACACACCCTCGTATTTTGTTTCCTTTGTTTGGGCTTCTTCTTTGGTATTTGACAAAGACGATTCTGTTGTCGAGGCGTTTTTTGTTTCCTCTTGCGTCAAAGAGGCCGAGCAAGACACAAGGGAAAACACCATCCATAAAGAAAGAAAAAAAGCAAGAAACCGTTTCATAGCGCCTCCTTATTGATAAAGATTCCTATCAATAGTATATCGGTCTTGTTCTGTCGCGTCAAGATGGCAATTGTCAAAAAATAACGTGGCAAATTCGTTCTATGAGCATAAAATGAGGTGTGGAACAAGAAAAGGAGATGCCAAATGCGCGAAATTTATATTTACGGAACAGACCGACGATTTGATTTGATTGCACAGCGTTTCAAGAGCGAGGGAAAAACGGTGTTTCGCGAGGGGGTTTCCCGCGAGCCCGCCGTTTACCTCTTCGGGCTGAATGCTGACAAGGAACAAATCCGTTTGCAAATGGAGCAAATGAAACCGGAAAGCACCGTTTTCCTTTCAAGAAGCAACGATGCCCTGCAACAACTTGCCTTGGAAAAAGGACTTGAAATCATATCTTTGATGGAAGAGACATCCTACGTGTCATCCAACGCCGCGGCGACCGCAGAGGGAACACTTGCCGCTGTGATCCAAGCGGTGCCGCGCACTCTGAGGGAAATTCGCGTTCTGATCTGCGGATTCGGCAATTGCGGAAAAGCCCTTGCCAAGCTGCTGCGCGCGTGCGGCTGTCAAGTTTTCATCTTTTCCCGATCGGGCTCGATGGAAGCAGCAAAAAAAGCGGGCTTTTCCCTCTGCCGCATCGCACAAGACCCGATGGACTGTTTTGACGTCATTCTCAACACCGTACCGGCACCGATCTTCTCCGATGCCGTGTTAGCGCGCATCCCGTCCGGCACCCATCTGTTTCAAATCGCAAGCGGGTGTTCCGGAATGGATCCGAGCCAATTGGAAAAACAAGGCATTCTCTTTCACCCGCTCCCGGGCTTGCCGGGAAAAGTTGCGCCGGAAAGCGAAGCGGATACGATCCATCAAATTCTATCCCGATCTTGTTCCGATTTCAAACAAGAAAGGCAGTGAACCCTCTTGAAACCAGTCATCGGCTTTGCTCTCACCGGTTCTTTCTGCACCTTGAGCAAAACCTTTTCATTGATGAAATCCCTGCAGGAAAAATACGAGATCGTACCCATTGTATCCGAGCGAGTTGCCTCCACCGACACTCGCTTTTTTAAAAAGGAAGAGGTGTTCGAACAAATCCGCTCCGTTTGCGGAAAAGATCCCATTTGCACCATCACGGAAGCAGAGCCATTGGGACCGAAGAATCTTCTGGATCTTATGGTGGTTTGTCCCTGCACGGGAAATACCCTTTCCAAAATGGCACTGGGGATCACGGACACCAGCGTAACCATGGCGGTCAAGTCGCACCGCAGAAACCAAAAAAACGTACTCATCGCCCTTTCCACCAACGACGCCCTCTCGGGCTCTGCGGCAACCCTTGGGCTTCTGCTGCAGAAAAAGGGCTTTTTCTTCGTGCCGTTGAAGCAAGACGATCCGGCACAAAAGCCGTTTTCTCTGCAATCTGATTTTTCTCTCGTCCCCGACGCCATTGAAGAAGCTTTGCAGGGCAAAAACCTTAGCCCTTTGTTTCCTTAAAAGAAAAAACCGTAAGAGTGTTCTCTTACGGTTTTTGTATTAAAGGGATGTTTCCAATTCGCTGCGAATCGATTCGGCAATCTTGTCATACTCTTTTTGCAGAACCACGGAAAACTCAAAGTAAATCAAATTTTCCGCATCTTTGAGAAAATAATCGTCCGTCGTATGGATTCTCTTTCCCTCTGCGGCAATCTCTTTTTTGTGAGAATAGATGGTCTTGATCAAATACAGAGCATCCCTGCGATCTCCGGAGGACAGCGCCTTTTTGGCGTTTTCACTGCGAAGGCGAAACGATCGCTCCCACTGAACGGGCCGGCTTTTCACGTCCCGCACGATCTGATGGATTTGCTCGGCGGTAAGAAGCGGCAACATTTTTTCCACCAATTCCGAATTTTGAGTCGGAACGTAAAGAAGAGAACCGGGTTTGAAAAGAGGCATCAAAACGTAATAATCCTGTTCCTCTCCGCCGAATTGCATCGAGCGAATCTCTTCAATGCGGCAAACGCCTGCCTGACCATATCGAATTTTGTTGCCAACTTGGAACATATTTCTCCTCACTTCAATCCAATGAAAAAGCCCTGTTGCTTTTTTCCTACCCCTATATTATAGCATATTTTCTCGATTTTTGGAGAAAGAAATTTCCGATTTTTTCTTTAAATTTTTACTTATTTTTGGGAATTGAGTTTCCTGACAACAACCGCCGAGCAAAAAAACGAAGCGTGAAAACCGAAAGAGACGACAGAACAAGCCCCGCAACAAAAAAGATGGCAACAAACAGGAACGAAAGTGCATGCGCGCGTTCCTCCCGCTCGGGTGGCTCGCCGACCGTCTCTTGCGCCGAAACCTCCTGCCACGCCAAAACCTCTTCCGATTCATAGCAATGCTCCGAGTCGAGAATCGGAAACGAGGCAAACAGCGCCGTCTGCCCCTGCCCGGGATCGGGACAAAGCGAAGTCGGCAGCCCCTCATACACCGGAATCTGAAAGGTGAGCGGAAGCGCCATCAGCCCCATTTGCCGATACAGTCGCCCCAAGCGATCTCCTTCCGTTTTGGCGGCACCGATGTTTTGCATATACTGCGCCCAGAAATTGCGACTTTGCCCGTTGTCCGCGAGAGAGCGCACGTCCACGTTCCATTTTTGCAAATACAAGGTGTTCTGATTTCGTTTGATATATTCGCCTGCCAGTTTTTCCACACCGCCTGCCAAGCCCTTCTCCAGTGTATCCCAGCCCATCTTTTGCGCATGCCGGGCGCCGTTGTAATACACCCAAAAAGCGCCGGAGCCCGATGCCGACACGTGAAAGGGATTGAAGTACCCGTCAAGAGACAAAAGCGTTTGCTTGTCAAAGCCCGATTGCGGGGACAGGATCAACTTCCCACCCTCTCTTTGAACGTCGCCGGAATACCACGCAAAAAGACGTTCTCCCGCCGTGCCGGTGAGGAGCACACTTCCCTCTTTTCCCTGTTCCTGAAAAAGCCGCACAGCAAGGAAGAGCGGGTCCACGCCCGCCCCTTTTCCGAGCGAAAGCAAAAACTGCGGATCCACCGTTCCCTCCAATGCCGATCCGGAAAGGGCGCGCGCGATCGAGCCCGCATCCGATTGGTTCGAATCGGAAAGAAGCAGAAACTGAAAGATGCTTTCCTCGGAAAGATGATTGCGCGGGTCTAAAAAATAAGCCACCGCCGCGCGCGAGGCGCGATAGGCCCCGGTATCGCTTCGGAAAACTTCCTCGTGTCGATACGCAAGGTAAGAGGTCTGCGCGGAAACCAAAGAGCGCTCTTTTTCTTTGCATTCTTGCTCCAACACGTAGGAAAAATCATAATTTTCCCCCGCCTTGCGGGAAAGCTCGGTAACCAAAAGCGGCTCAAAGCTCCAATTCGGATGCAAAACAGAAAGTGCACATAGACCCGTGCAATACGATTCCGGAAAGCCCGCCTGTCTGAATTCTTTACAATTCTTACATTCCGACCGAGCTTGGACGTCAAACGAACTCCCAAATAATAAAAGAATCAAAACCAAAAAACAAAGCGTTTTTTTCACGCGCCTCACCTCCCAAACCATTGTACCGTCCCCTTTTTGCGAAAAAAGAAGAAGGACGGCATTTTTTTGTTAACACGCTTTTTTTCGGGCAAAATAGCAGATAGGATGCAGGAAAGATTTGTTAATTTTTTGTAATGATATTGACAATCATTTCCTTTCGTGGTAGAGTATAATCAAAGAGATTAGCACTCAAACTAAGAGAGTGCTAATAACCGAAAAGTGGTGAGAGAATGGATTTGTCCCTGCGAAAAAAAGCGATTCTCAAGGAAGTGATCGACACCTTCATCGCAACCGGTGAGCCGGTCGGTTCCAAAGCCGTTATGAGCGCTCTTCGTCCTGCTTGTTCTTCCGCGACTATTCGCAACGAAATGAACGATTTGGAAAAGCTGGGCTTATTGGAACAGCCCCACACTTCCGCCGGACGAATTCCCACCACGCGCGGCTATCGGCTTTACGTCGACTCTTTGATGGAAGAATGCACCCCGACCTTTGAAGAAACCCTGCTGCTGCAATCTCTTTTGTCCAATCAAATCCGAGAGACCGATCAAATCCTTTCCGATATGACCACGCTTCTGGCAAAAATGACCGGCTACGCGGTCGTGTGCTTTATGGGGGAGAGCTTGGGAACCATTGAGCGCTTCGAGGGCGTGTTTGTTAATCCCGGCAGTTTTCTCTTGGTTTTGATCACCTCCTCCGGAAAAGCCGTCACCAAGCAACTAAACGTTGAGATTCCCTTGAATCCCGAAGCCGTTTGCTTCATCATCAAAGCGCTCAACGATCATTTGGCAAAAAAAGAACTCGGTGCCGTCACGCTGGAGCGCATCATCGCAATGGAAAAAGAATTGGGAGATTACAAAATTTTGATCGCCCCGCTCCTGCAGGTGATTTACGACATCGTAGCCCAAATGGGAGAAGAGAGCGTGCTGGTCAAAGGCATCTCCAATCTTCTGTCCTATCCCGAATTTCAGGAAGGCGGGATCGTTTCGGATCTGCTTGCGCAGTTGGAGGATGAAGATCTCCTTCTCGCCCGCTTCCGTCAAAACGCCACCGACCACATCCGCGTGCATATTGCCACCGGCGGGGTCGGGCTGGATCTTGCCAGCGTCATCACCTGTCCCTTTCGCTTGCGCCACAACCTCAAAGGCACGGTCTGCATCATCGGCCCCAAGCGAATGAATTACTCCAAGGCCATGGCAAAGCTTGAATATCTGTCAAAACAAATCAACGCGGTCCACGGATTCGAACCGAAGATCCCGCTGATCGAAACAAAGGAATGATAATAATGGCAAAGAAAAAAGAAGAAATCAAAGAAACCGAACTGGAAACGGAAACCATCCCCGCTGCCGAGGAGGATTCCCGTCAAGAAGAAATGGATACCGCAAAGCTTGAAAAAGAGTTGGAAGAAACCAAGGCGCGTCTTGCCGAAACGGAAGACCGCTATCTTCGCACCTTGGCAGAATACGATAATTTTAAAAAGAGAAGCATCAAAGAAAAGGAAGATCTTTACAGCTCCGCCACCTCGGACGTGATCAAAAAGCTTCTTCCCGTATTTGACAATCTCGATCGCGCACAGCTCTCGCAGGACAGCGATTCTTACCGCAAAGGCGTGGAAATGATCCTGACTCAGTTTGCCGAAACCCTCGCCTCGATGGACGTTCGCTCCATCGCAAAAGAAGGCGATGAATTCGATCCCGTCTTTCACGAAGCCATCTTCCGGGAAGAAAAAGAGGACGTTCCCGAAAACACCGTAACGGAGGTCCTGCAAAAAGGATACGCCTTCGGTGATAAGGTGATCCGCCACGCAATGGTCAAAGTATCCGGCTAAAACCGTTTCGATACAAATCATAAACAAACGAAATCAATTACCTTAAGGAGGAATTTACAATGGGAAAAATCATTGGTATTGACTTGGGCACCACAAACTCTTGCGTAGCCGTTTTTGAAGGCGGCGAACCCGTGGTCATCCCCAACCCCGAAGGAGCCAGAACCACCTCTTCTGTGGTGGCTTTCTCCAAGACCGGCGAAAGAATGGTCGGTCAGATCGCAAAGCGTCAAGCTATCATCAACCCGGAACGCACCATCGCTTCCATCAAAAGAGATATGGGTACTGCCCGCAAAGTGGAAATTGACGGAAAGGGCTATACCCCTCAGGAAATCTCCGCTATGATTCTTCAAAAGCTGAAGACCGATGCGGAAAACTATCTCGGATGCCCCGTAACGGAAGCGGTGATCACCGTTCCCGCATACTTCTCCGACGCACAGCGTCAGGCAACCAAGGATGCCGGTAAGATCGCCGGCTTGGAAGTCAAGAGAATCATCAACGAGCCCACCGCAGCAGCACTGGCTTACGGCATTGACAAGGAAATCGAACAGAAGATTATGATCTACGACTTGGGCGGCGGAACCTTCGACGTTTCGGTTCTCGAGATCTCCGACGGCGTGTTCGTGGTGGTTGCCACCGCAGGTAACAACCGTTTGGGCGGTGACGACTTCGACGACAAGATCATCAACTGGATTGCCGATCAGTTCCAGAGAGAGCACGGCATTGACCTGCGTCAGGAAAAGACTGCACAGCAGAGATTGAAAGAAGCCGCTGAAAAGGCAAAGATCGAGCTTTCCGGTATGCAGTCCACCAGCATCACGCTTCCCTTTATTTATGCAGATGCCAACGGCACCAAGAACTTTGATGCAACCCTCACCCGTGCCAAATTCAACGAATTGACCGCAGATCTGGTCGAAAAGACCATGGGTCCGACCCGTCAGGCACTGTCCGATGCCGGACTCAAGCCCTCTGACATTGCCAAAGTCCTTTTGGTCGGCGGTTCTTCCCGTATCCCCGCCGTGCAGGACGCAGTGAAAAACTTCATCGGCAAAGAACCCTTCAAAGGCATCAACCCCGACGAATGCGTTGCCATCGGTGCTGCTATCCAAGGCGGTGTTTTGGGCGGTGACGTCAAAGACGTTCTGCTTCTCGACGTATCTCCTCTTTCCTTGGGTATCGAAACCTTGGGCGGTGTGTTCAACAAGCTCATCGAACGCAACACCACCATCCCCGTGAAAAAGAGCCAAATCTACTCCACCGCCGCGGACAATCAGACCTCCGTGGAGATCCACGTACTGCAGGGCGAAAGAGAAATGGCAAGAGATAACAAGACCCTTGGCAGATTCACCTTGGACGGAATTCCCCCCGCGATGCGCGGCGTTCCTCAGATCGAGGTTACCTTCGACATTGACGCAAACGGCATCGTAAACGTTACCGCTTGCGACAAGGGAACCGGCAAGGAGCAGCACATCACCATCACCTCTTCCACCAATATGTCCAAAGAAGACATTGAAAAAGCAGTGAAAGAAGCGGAGATGCACGCGGCAGAAGATAAAATCCAAAAAGAAAACGTAGAAACCAGAAACAACGCAGAAAACTTGGTATTCCAGTGTGAAAAGACCATGGCAGATGCAGGGGACAAGCTCACCGAAGAAGACAAAGCCCCCGTCAACGCTGCGGTCGAAACCTTGAAAGAAACCCTCAAGACCGACGATTTTGCAAAGATCAAAGCAGATACCGAAGCTTTGACTCAGGCACTCTACAAGATCAGCGAAAAGCTGTATCAGGCAAGCGGAGCTGCCGGTGCACAGGGCTTTGACCCGAATACAGCAAACACTGCCGGCCAAGACGAAGGCGGCTACTACAACGCTGACTTTACCGACGCTTCCGACGAACAACCCAAATAATACAAATTTCCCCCGAGCCGCAACACGGCTTGGGGGAATGGCTTTGACAAGATAAGGAACAAGACACATGGCAGAAAAGCGCGATTACTATGAAGTACTGGGGCTGCAAAAAGGCGCCGGTGACGATGAAATCAAAAAGGCCTATCGAAAATTGGCGAAACAGTATCATCCGGATATGAACCCCGGGGATGCCGATGCCGAAGTCAAATTCAAAGAAGTAAACGAAGCTTACTCGGTTCTTTCCGACAGTGAGAAAAAAAGTCGCTACGACCAATTCGGCCACGCAGGAGTCGATCCCAATTTCGGCGGCGGTAGCGGCGGATTCGGTGGCTTCGGCGGCTTTGGCGGTATGGATTTTGATATGGGAGATATCTTCTCTTCTTTCTTCGGAGGAGGGGGCTCTGCCAGAAGAAACGGCCCCATTCAAGGTGAGGACATTCTCACCCGTTTGGTGATTTCCTTTGAGGAGGCCGCGTTCGGATGCCAAAAGACCATTTCCTTTGCCAGAACCGAAACCTGCTCGTCTTGTAACGGCAACGGAGCCGAATCGGGAACCCATCCGGAAACCTGTTCCAAGTGCTCCGGCAGCGGTCAAATCCGCGTGCAGCAGAGAACCATGCTCGGCATGATGCAGACCACCCGTCCTTGCGACGTGTGCGGCGGTACCGGCAAGATCATCAAAACACCGTGTAAAAATTGCCGCGGCCAAGGCGTGGAGAAAAAGAACAAAAAATTCGACGCCACCATCCCCGCAGGTATTAATGAAGGCGAGCGCATCCTTCTTCGTGGGCAAGGCAACGCCGGCAGAAGAGGCGGCAGTCCCGGTGATCTGATCGTCGAGATCAGCATTCGCCCCCATCCCGTTTTCATTCGCCGCGGTCAGGACATTTACTGCGACGTGCCCCTGTCGTTTGCCGAAGCGACACTGGGCGCAGAAATTCAGATTCCCACGTTAGAAGGAAAAGAAACCTTTAAAATTCCGGAAGGAACACAAAACGGAACGCAGTTCACGTTGAAAGGAAAAGGAGTCCAGTCCGTTCGTTCCACCCGAAGAGGAAATCTCTACTTCACCGTTCAGGTGGAAATCCCACGCAATCTTTCTGCCAAGCAAAAAGACCTGCTTCGCGCCTTCGAAGAAAGCTGCAACAACACCAATCTTTCCGGCAAATCCGGCTTTGCGGAAAAACTCAAAAATTTATTCAAATAAAATAAAAAAAGAGACCCTTCGGTCGCATTTTTATTGCAATTGATCCACCAAATAATCGT
>JAZNNH010000032.1:0-10494 GCA_045580105.1 Eubacteriales bacterium
CCGCTTATCCGCCGTTTCTACAATCTCGGCTTTAACATCGAAGCGACCGAGGGCACTGCGAAGTTCTTGAAAAAGAACGGAATTCGCACCCGCGTTCTGCAGAAGATCACCGACGGCAGCAGCGAAATTCCGGATGCTCTCCGACAAGGTCATATTGCTTACGTGATCAACACCCGTGATATCGGTGATACCAACCAGCTCAACGACGGTTCTCACATTCGTTCCCTTGCTACCGAGAACAACGTGACGATCTTTACGGCACTGGATACCGTTCGCGTGCTTCTCGACGTTCTGGAAGAAACCACGCTCACCATCTCTACGATTGACGCTTGATGAGGATTTTATGAAACAAGGACTATTAACCGTTGCAGAAAACGTCCCGTTGACCGAAAGCGTATATCAAATGCGTCTTGTCGGGGACGTATCTGCCATCACTCGCCCCGGTCAATTTATTAATATAAAATTAGACGGTATGTTTCTCAGACGTCCCATTTCCGTTTGTGATAAGGATGATAATTCCGTCACCATTCTCTATAAGGTGGTGGGAAACGGAACGGAACAGATGCGTCATATGAAAGAGGGAAAACTCGACGTTCTCACAGGGCTCGGAAACGGATATGACAGCTCAGTATCCGGTGACAAGCCGCTTCTTTTGGGCGGCGGTGTCGGTGTTCCGCCTCTGTATCTCTTAGCGAAGGAGCTCATCTCGCAGGGGAAAGAAGTTACCGTGATTCTCGGCTTTAACACCAAAGATGAAATCTTTTTTGAAGACGAATTCAAAGCTTTGGGTGCAAAGGTTTTTGTGACCACGGTCGACGGTTCTTACGGCACGAAGGGATTTGTGACCGACGTGATGAAAGAGCTGTCTTACACCCATTTCTACACCTGCGGTCCCGAACCGATGCTGAAAGCGATTTTCAAATTCAGCACCACCTCCGGACAACTCAGCTTTGAAGAAAGAATGGGATGCGGTTTCGGCGCTTGCATGGGTTGTTCCTGCAAGACCATAACCGGTTATAAACGTATTTGCAAAGAAGGTCCCGTCCTTCGAAAGGAGGAGATTTTATGGGAAAAATGAGTGTCAATCTCTGTGGGATTGAACTGGATAACCCCGTCATCCCCGCCAGCGGAACCTTTGGCTTCGGCTATGAATTTGCCGAGCTGTACGATATTAACGTTTTGGGTACTTTTTCTTTTAAAGGAACCACCAAAGACCCTCGATTCGGTAACCCCACACCCCGAATTGCGGAATGCTCCGCCGGTATGATCAATGCGGTGGGTCTTCAGAATCCGGGCGTAGATAAGGTCATCTCGGAAGAGCTTCCGAAATTGAAGCGCTGCTTTTCGAAGCCCGTTATAGCAAACGTCAGCGGCTTTTGTGTGGATGATTATGCTTATACCTGTGAAAAGCTCGATGCTTGTGATCAGGTCGGATGGCTTGAGGTCAACGTCAGTTGTCCCAACGTTCACGGCGGTGGCATGAGCTTTGGTACCGATCCTACTGCTGCAGCTCAGGTGACAAGAGAAGTCAAAAAAGTCACCAAAAAGCCGGTCATCGTGAAACTTTCTCCCAACGTTACGGACATTGTTTCTATTGCCAAGGCATGCGAAGAGGCCGGTGCAGACGGCATTAGCTTGATCAATACGCTTCTTGGTATGCGAATTGATCTGAAGAAAAGAAAACCCGTGATTGCCAATACCATGGGTGGTTTTTCCGGAAGTGCCATTTTCCCGGTTGCCGTTCGTATGGTCTATCAGGTTGCTCGTGCCGTTCAGATTCCCGTGGTCGGAATCGGCGGTGTCAGCACGGCAGAGGACGTGATTGAAATGATGCTTGCCGGCGCCACTGCCGTTCAGGTCGGTGCTGCCAATCTTGTCAATCCCTTTGTCTGCAGAGATATTGTTATGGATTTGCCCCGTGTGATGGAAAAATATAACATTGAAAAATTAAGTGATATAATCGGAGGAGTTAATCATGGGTAAGGACGTCATCATTGCTTGCGATTTTGCCAGCGCGAAAGATACATTCGCTTTTTTGGACCAATTTACCGGCAAAAAACCTTTTGTTAAAATCGGTATGGAGCTCTTTTATGCCGAAGGACCCAAGATCGTTCGCGAAATCAAAGCGCGCGGTCACAAAATCTTTTTGGATCTCAAGAGCCACGACATCCCCAACACCGTGAAAAAATGCATGGCTGTTCTTTCCGGTCTTGACGTCGATCTTTGTAACCTTCATGCAAGCGGTACCTGCCGTATGATGGAAGCTGCGATCGAAGGACTGACCAGAGCGGACGGAACCCGTCCTCTTTTGATTGCGGTAACCCAGCTAACTTCCACCGATCAAGAAAGTATGGAAAACGATCTTCTCATCCACCAGCCGATCGATCAGGTGGTTTTGCACTACGCTCAAAATGCGAAAAAGGCAGGACTTGACGGTGTCGTATGTTCCCCTTTGGAAGCCGGAAAAGTACACGAAGCTTGCGGCAAGGACTTTTTGACCGTAACCCCCGGTGTTCGTTTTGCCGATGGTGACGTGGGTGACCAGAAACGCGTCATGACCCCCGCCCAAGCAAAAGCGATCGGCTCGGATTACATCGTTGTCGGCAGACCCATTACCGCCGCCGCAGATCCGGTTGCCGCATATGAACGCTGTGTCGCTGAATTTGTAGATTAAGGAGAATCACAACATGGAAAAAATCATTGCAAAAGATTTATTGAAGATTAAAGCCGTCTTCTTCCGTCCTGAAGAACCGTTCACTTGGGCAAGTGGAATCAAGAGTCCGGTATACTGCGACAACCGTCTCACCCTCACTTCTCCCGAAGTCAGAAACGACGTAGAAAACGGACTTGCTGAAACCATTCGCAAGCACTATCCCGACGTCGAAGTTCTGATGGGTACTTCTACCGCCGGTATCGCACACGCAGCGATTACCGGTCATATTATGGGTCTTCCGATGGGTTACGTCCGTTCCGGTGCAAAAGATCACGGCAGACAGAACCAGATCGAAGGTAGACTGGAAAAAGGACAGAAAGTCGTTGTTGTGGAAGACTTGATCTCCACCGGCGGCAGTGTTCTGGAAGTCGTAAACGTGCTCAGAGAAGCCGGTGCTGAAGTTCTCGGCATCGTGAGCATCTTTACCTATGGAATGAAAAAAGGCATTGAACGCTTGGAAGCGTCAAACGTAAAGAACGTTTCTTTGACCAATTTCGACGTCATTGCCGAGGTTGCCGCACAGGAAGGTTATATCAAACCCGGTGACGTGGAAAAACTCATCGCATTCCGTAACAATCCCTCTGACGAAAGCTGGATTCAAAAAGGAAAGAGCGAATGAGAAGTCTGATTGATATCGTTGATTTTACTCGCGATGAGGTTGACGAGCTGATCAAAACGGCTTGCGACATCAGCTCTCACCCCGAAAAATATGAATCGGCGTGCAAAGGTAAAAAGCTTGCGACACTCTTTTTCGAGCCCTCTACTCGCACCCGTTTAAGCTTCGAAGCGGCGATGCTGGAATTGGGTGGAAGCGTGATCGGCTTTTCCGATGCCGGCAGCTCCTCTGCCTCAAAAGGGGAGAGCATGGCTGATACTGCGAAGGTTGTCAGCTGCTATGCCGATATTGCCGCCATTCGCCATCCCAAAGAAGGAGCGCCTTTTGTAGCAGCACAAAATGCTACCATTCCGGTCATCAATGCCGGTGACGGCGGGCATTGTCACCCTACGCAGACCCTTGCCGATCTTTTGACCATTTATCGGGAAAAAGGGAGAATCGATGATCTGACGATTGGATTTTGCGGGGATTTGAAATACGGCAGAACGGTTCACTCTCTGATTTCCGCTCTCGCTCGTTATGAAAACGTTCGCATCGTTCTCATTTCTCCCGAAGAATTGAAGCTTCCGGACTACGTCAAAACCGATGTGATGGAACGCTCTTCGATGTCCTACCGCGAAACTCCGATTTTGGAAGATGCACTGCCGGAACTGGATATTCTTTATATGACCCGCATCCAAAGAGAGCGCTTTGATGATCTTCAAACCTATGAAAAACTTAAGGACAGTTATATTCTCACCCCCGACAAAATGAAGGTCGCGCGTGAGGATATGTGTGTTCTTCACCCGCTGCCTCGCGTCAATGAAATCAGCGTTGCCATCGATGCTGATCCTCGTGCTTGCTATTTTAAGCAGGTGATGAACGGAAAACTGATGAGAATGGCTCTGATTTTGAAGCTTTTGGAGGAGCCGAAGAATCCAACACAAACAAAAGAAAAGAAAGAAGAAGTAGTCGTCGGTCAATTCCGCTGCAACAATCCTCGTTGTATTACTTCTGCTGAACAGGAATTGGAACACAAATTCCGTCTTGTTGATCCGAAAACGAATCTTTATCGTTGTATTTATTGTGAAAAAAATGCGAAAAACTAAGGAGGAAGTAACATGGCAATTTTGATTAACGAACCTTCTCATACTTTTAATGAATATCTTTTGATTCCGGGGTATTCTTCCAGCGAATGTATTCCCGCGAACGTTTCGCTGAAGACCCCTTTGGTTAAATTCAAGAAAGGCGAAACTCCCGCCATCACGATGAACATTCCGATGGTGTCTGCCATTATGCAGTCCGTATCCGGAGATCGTTTGGCAATTGCACTTGCAGTGGAAGGCGGTGTTTCCTTTATTTACGGCTCTCAGTCCGTGGAAGATCAGGCAGCTATGGTGAAAAGAGCAAAGAACTACAAAGCCGGATTTGTCAAGAGCGATTCCAATCTTCGCCCCGATTCCACGCTGGCAGAAGTGATCGCTCTCAAGGAGAAAACCGGTCACTCTACCGTTGCAGTTACCAGTGACGGAACGGCAGAAGGAAAACTGGTCGGTATCGTCACGGGCCGCGATTATCGCGTTACCAGAATGAGCCCCGATACCCCTGTTTCCGATTTTATGACCCCCTTTGAAAAACTCGTTTGGGCAAAAGAGGGAACCACGCTCAAAGAAGCAAACGATATTATTTGGGATAACAAATTGAATTCTCTTCCCATCATCAACGAGGAAGGACAGCTTTGCTACTTCGTTTTCCGCAAGGACTACGATACGCACAAACAAAACCCCAATGAACTCTTGGATGAAAGCAAACGCTACGTTGTCGGCGCGGGCATTAATACCCGTGACTACCCAGAACGCGTTCCTGCCCTTATCAATGCCGGTGCAGACGTTCTTTGCATTGACTCCTCGGAAGGATTTTCCGAGTGGCAGAAGAGGACCATCGATTGGATCCGCGAGCAGTACGGCGATACGGTAAAAGTAGGTGCCGGTAACGTGGTCGATGCCGACGGCTTCCGCTTCTTGGCAGAGAGCGGCGCTGACTTTATTAAAGTCGGTATCGGCGGCGGTTCGATCTGTATTACCCGTGAAACCAAGGGCAACGGCAGAGGACAGGCAACTGCCTTGATCGAGGTTTGCAAGGCAAGAGATGAATATTTTGAAGAGACCGGCATTTACGTTCCGGTTTGTTCCGACGGCGGTATCGTTTACGATCACCATATCACCCTCGCTTTGGCGATGGGTGCCGATTTTGTGATGCTCGGCAGATACTTTGCCCGTTTTGACGAAAGCCCCACCAACAAGGTGAACATCGGCGGTACCTATTATAAAGAGTATTGGGGCGAGGGCTCCAGCCGTGCCCGTAACTGGCAAAGATACGATTTGGGCGGCGATAAGAAACTTTCCTTTGAAGAAGGCGTGGACTCCTACGTTCCGTACGCCGGCAGCTTGAAGGACAACGTTGCGCTCTCCTTGAGCAAGGTTAAGAGCACGATGTGCAATTGCGGCGCTTTGACCATTCCCGAACTGCAGAAGAAAGCAAAATTGACCCTCGTTTCTGCAACCAGTATCGTCGAAGGCGGCGCACACGACGTAATTCAAAAGGACACGAGTGCATCGATCAAATAAGTTTCAAAACCTCATAAAGCGCCTTGACACCACAGGTTCGATATGCTATAATTTTTTAGTAATTTAATCGGTTCTTTGCGACTGACGGAATGAGTGGAGCACCACGAAGGAACAAAGAACTTTGGGTTATTTTGACCCATTTTAGCCGACCGTCTGGGCGCATTTAACTTCAACAGTTAAGTGCGCCCTTTTTTAGTTGAAAATTGGAGGAATCATGAAAAAAGTTGGTATTGTAATGGGAAGTGACAGTGATCTTCCGGTTGTCAGAAAAGCTGCTGACACCTTGAAATCCTTTGGCATTCCCTTTGAAATTCACGTCTATTCCGCACACAGAACCCCCGAAGAAGCGCGCGTGTTTGCCGTCGGTGCAAGAGAAAACGGGTTTGGTGCGATCATCGCTGCCGCCGGAATGGCAGCACACTTGGCAGGAGCGATTGCCGCTAATACCACCATCCCCGTGATCGGCATTCCTTGCAAATCCACCAATTTGGATGGACTGGATGCTCTGCTTTCCACGGTTATGATGCCGTCCGGTATTCCGGTCGCAACGGTTGCCATTGACGGTGCCACCAATGCGGCACTTTTGGCAGCGCAGATTCTTTCGGTTTCCGAGCCGGAAATTGCCGAAAAATTGGATGCAAAGCGAAAAGCGGATGCACAAAAAGTTCTCGAAAAGGATCAAAGGGTCAGTTTGGAATTCCAAGACTGATTTAACAAGCACAAATCTCGCAAGGAGGAATTATGGGCGGTTTTTTTGGAGTTGTGAGTCGAAAAGATGCTCTTTCTGATGTCTTTTTCGGGACGGATTACCATTCTCATTTGGGAACGCGCCGAGGCGGAATCGCCGCGTACGACCCGGAACTTGGACTTCAACGTGAAATCAAAAACATTCAGAATGCGCCGTTTCGCTCAAAGTTTGAGCATATCTTCGAGGAAATGAAAGGGACCAGCGCCATCGGCTGTATCAGCGATTATTATCCGCAACCCCTTTTGATTCGCTCGGTGCTCGGTACTTACGCCATTTGTATGATCGGCGCCATCAACAACGAAAAAGAATTGATGGAGCGTTATTTACAAGGCAGTAACGGAGGTCATTTCGATGCCATGACCGGTGGGGTCATTAACATCACCGAGCTGGTTGCGGCACTGATCAATCAAAAATCCAGTTTTACCGAGGGCATTCGCTTTGTTCAAGAGCAGATCGACGGTTCTGCCACGATTTTAATTTTGAAATCAAACGGCAACATCCTTGCCGCTCGCGATAAGCTCGGTAGACTTCCGGTTCTTATTGGTAAAAAAGAAGACGGATACTGCGTTTCCTTTGAATCCTTTGCCTATGAAAAATTGGGCTTTACCAAGGAAAGGGAACTCGGACCGGGTGAAATTGTGGAATTGACCCCCGATTCACTCATCCAGCTGCAAGTGCCGGGCAAGGAAATGAAAATGTGTGCTTTCCTGTGGAGCTATTACGGCTATCCTACGTCGACGTACGAAGGGGTAAACGTTGAAATCATGCGCTATCGCAACGGTCATATTTTGGCAAAGAACGATAAGCTGCAGGAAAATGCAAAGGACATTGACTACGTCGGCGGTGTGCCCGATTCGGGAACGCCCCATGCCATCGGCTATGCCGGTGAAAGCGGCGCTCCGTTTGCCAGAGCGTTCATCAAATATACCCCCACTTGGGCAAGAAGCTTTACTCCTCCCAGTCAGCTCGAACGAAGCCGTATTGCCAAAATGAAGCAGATTCCGGTTATGGAACTGATCAAGGACAAAAATCTTCTTTTTGTAGATGACTCCATTGTACGCGGCACCCAGCTAAAGGAAACGGTTGATTTTCTGTTTTCCAACGGTGCAAAATCGGTTCACATCCGCTCCGCTTGTCCTCCGATTATGTATACCTGTAAATACCTCGGCTTTTCTCGCGCGAAAAGCGAAATGGAACTGATCACCCGACAAATCATTTTGGATTTAGAGGGCGAGGAAGGATTCAACCATATTGAGGAATACAGTGATTTTTCCACCGAACGAGGTAAGAAACTAAGAAAAGCAATTTGTGATAAACTCAATTTTACTTCTCTGCAATTCCAGTCTTTGGACGGAATCATCGAAGCCATTGGGCTTGATCAGTGTAAACTTTGTACTTATTGTTGGAATGGAAAGGAATAAAGAAAATGTATAATCAGTCGAAATCCGATAGTTACGCCGCTGCCGGTGTTGATATCACCGCAGGTTACAAAGCAGTTGAACTTATGAAAAAACACATTGCCAGAACCATGACCTCGGGTGTTTGCTCTGACGTCGGCGGTTTCGGCGGTCTGTTTGAATTGGATTTAGAAGGCATCAAGCGCCCTGTTCTTGTCAGCGGAACCGACGGTGTCGGTACCAAACTGAAGATCGCGTTTTTGATGGATAAGCACGATACCATCGGTATCGACTGCGTTGCCATGTGTGTAAACGACGTCATTTGTGCCGGCGCAAAACCTCTTTTCTTCTTGGACTACATCGCTTGCGGTAAAAACTCCCCCGAACGCATCGCTGATATTGTAAAAGGCGTTGCGGAAGGATGTGTTCAGTCCGGTGCCGCTCTCATTGGCGGTGAAACGGCCGAAATGCCCGGTTTTTATCCCATCGACGAATATGACCTTGCCGGTTATTGCACCGGTGTTGTTGATAAAGAAAAGATCATCGATAACAAGAAGATGAAAGCAGGCGACATCATCATCGCTCTGCCTTCTTCAGGTGTTCATTCCAATGGCTTTTCTTTGGTTCGCAAGGTGTTTGACGTCGAGTCTGCCGATCTGAAATCTCCCGTGGAAGAGCTCGGCGGAAAGAGCATCGGCGAAACCCTTCTGACTCCCACGAAAATCTATGTTAAGCCCATTTTGGCGCTGCTTGAGAAGATTACCGTAAAAGGCATCTCTCATATCACCGGTGGCGGCTTCTATGAAAACATTCCCAGAAGCATTCCCGACGGTTTGGGTGCAAAAGTGGATAAGAGCGCCGTTCGCATTCTTCCCATCTTTGATCTGATTGCAAAGGTCGGCGGCATTTCCGAGCGTGATATGTTCAACACCTTTAATATGGGTGTCGGTATGTGTGTCATCGTATCTCCCGAAGACGTTGATACTGCGCTTGCAACCCTCAAGCAAGCAGGAGAAGACGCTTACGTCATCGGCGAAGTCATCGAATCCGAAGATAAGGTGATTCTATGAAAACGGCGTCCATTGCCGTTCTGGTTTCCGGTGGCGGAACCAATCTGCAAGCACTCATTGACGCTCAGGAACAAAACAAGCTCAAAAGCGGAACCATCAAGCTGGTCATTTCAAGCCAGCCGACGGCGTTTGCTTTGGAGCGAGCAAAAAAAGCAGGAATTCCCACCGCACTTGCTGTAAAAAAGGAGCTCGGTGGGCAGGATGCCTTTGAGGAAAGAATCGTTTCTCTCTTAGAAGAATATGATATTGATTTGATCGTTTTGGCGGGCTTTATGTCCATTTTAAGCTCGAACTTTACTTCCCGCTATCCCAAACGCATCATCAACGTCCACCCCTCCTTAATTCCCTCGTTTTGCGGCAAGGGATTCTATGGACTTCGCGTTCACGAGGCGGCACTTTCTTACGGTGTCAAGGTAACGGGGGCAACCGTTCACTTTGTCAACGAGGTGCCCGATGGGGGAGAGATCATTCTGCAGAAAGCTGTTTCCATTCGTCCGGGTGACACTCCCGAAACACTGCAAAAGCGCGTGATGCGTTTGGCTGAATGGAAAATTCTTCCGGCGGCACTGGAAACGGTTTCGGCAAAATTGGTAGCAGAAAAAATCAAATGAGGTAATAAAATGGCACTTTTTAACTTAGAAAAACTCTTGAGTGAAAACTCCTATCCCGGAAGAGGTATTGTCATCGGTATGTCCGAAGACGGAAAAAAAGCAATGTTTGCTTATTTTATTATGGGACGGAGCGAAAACAGCCGTAACCGCATTTTCGAGCGCTTTGACGGCGGAATGAGAACGAAGGCGTTTGATGAGTCAAAGCTTGTCGATCCCAGTCTTATCATCTACAATCCGATGCTTGAGTTGGAGCAGATTGACATCGTCACCAACGGAGATCAAACCAACACGATCTTTGATTTTCTCAAAGAAGGCAAGACCTTTGAAGAAGCCCTCGCTACGCGCGAATTTGAGCCGGATTCTCCCAATTTTACCCCCAGAATTTCCGGTCTTTTGCAATATGAAAACAAAAGCTTTACCTATAAACTGTCTATTTTGAAGAGCGCCAACGGTGATCCTTCGGTTTGCAATCGCTATTATTATAACTACGCTCCCAGAGCAGGAATCGGTCATTTTATTCACACCTACAAATGTGACGGGAACCCCATTCCTTCTTTCTACGGAGAACCGGAAGAAGTGGCTCTTCCCAACACGGCGAAAGAACTTTCCGATCTGATTTGGACGAATTTGAATGAAGACAACAAGGTTTCTCTTCTGGTTCGTTCGGTTTGCCTCGAATCCGGCAAGGTCGAAGAGATCATTGTAAATAAAAACAACTGAGAGGAAAGAATAT